>JBEKWX010000200.1:0-7675 GCA_049512675.1 Terriglobales bacterium
AGGATGTGTTTTGGTTGATTTAATCTATAGGAAAAACAAAAATCGATTTCAGAAACAAAATCCATGGACGGGCAACCTTATGCTCAGGAGGGATGGCCTGGCTTAAGATTGAGGGCCATTGAAATGAGGTTGTTGCGACTCCAAAGTAGCGCATTACATCCCGAATGTGAATCTCATCCAACGTCCGCGAGAGAACTGCTCCGCGGGAACGGAACAAGCGGATAAATGGATAAATGATGAGACTGTGCCGCCACTTGAAACATACAGAGTCGGCTGAATAACAAACAGCGGCAACCCCAATTCTGCAAGTTCTACTTCTGCTCGTTCTCTCTGGCCTCAGCTTTTGCTCCGCGAACCTCTGCAAGGAACGGCTGGGCGGCGGCTGGAACTGGCACTTCGCCCAACAGCAACGCCCGAGTTGTGACGTCTCCGTACATCGCGTGCCGGGAATCACTGTCTTGGCGGAGCGACGCACCTTCCAACGTGAGCCCGGCGAACGCACCCTTGGCACGGGAGTAGGTCAGGATCTCTGTATCCAGCTTCCAATCCGTACCGGCCTCGGCATGCCGTCCAACTGGCCCCGCTGCTGCGGAAGCGTCTCCTCCAATTTGGAAATTGCTCGAGAGCAGCCTCTGCATCGCTTTGTCATTCTGGAAGATCATTACCACGTCCACCGCTTCCACCCCGATCTGCAGGCCCCAGCTTCCGCCCGAAATCGTGATGAATGCCGGTGCACTCCAGCCATCCGCCGTGCGGCAGGTGGCTACGCCTTTGCCTTCTTTAGCTCCGAAGATAAAGCCACCTTTGACCATGTGCGGAATAACGGCCACGCACTTTGCGTGCTGCAACACTTCTTCCGGGATCCCCTTGTCCGGCATCCCCATAATTTCGTGCATCACACTGGTGGCGTTTTCCAGACGGTCGGTGGCATCTTCACGCGCCGACCCTGCCCAGCACAACGTGCCGAGACTCAACATGGCAAGTACGAACATTACTTTTTTCATGGACAACCTCGTTTCTGTTGCCTCTGCGCCCGCATCTCTTGCTTCATGCTGTGTGTACAAGTCGCACACAATTCCGAGTTAGACATTCGGGCGCACCAGGCCGATTCGACATTAGCAAACCAGGATTCAAAAGGTCTGAGCAATAATGCTCACTTGCGGCCGCGATCCGGGCGCAGGTGGTGGCCGAGCAGGTGGTGGCCGAGTATGAGGGCTTAGCGATGCCCGCTCCAACCAGGGTAATCGCTGCGGTATCGTCACGCGGTCTGTCGGTCATGAAATCACATTGCTTTCTTTCTCGCGCAAGTCTGTTGGCTGTTCTGCTTCCATTTGGGCGAGGCTGCAGCTAAACAATTGAGATTGTTATGCCAAAGGGAGGCCGATTACTGTATCGAATCGCACAGCATGTCAGCTTGCAGCTAGGAACAGTAAACCCTCTAATGCCGCCGCCGACGAATGGAGCCCGCGCATTCCGAGAAAAACTCCGATCGGAGATCCTTCCTCACAGCCCTCGCTAGCCGATTCCAGCGCGCGGCTGCTGCCGTGGCTGATCGCGGTGGCGTTTTTCATGGAGTCGCTGGACACGACGATCCTGAACACCGGGGTGCCGACGATCGCGGCGGCGCTCCACGTTGCTCCCCTCAGCATGAAGTCAGTGTTGGCAAGCTACACCCTGAGCCTGGCGGTGTTTATCCCGATCAGCGGCTGGATGGCCGACCGGTTCGGAACGCGCCGGGTGTTCGCCTCTGCGATTGGCATCTTCACGCTGGGATCATTCCTCTGCGGTCTGTCGAGCAACATCCATGTGCTGGTCGCGTGCCGCATTCTGCAGGGCTGCGGCGGCGCGATGATGGTGCCCGTCGGCCGGCTCACCCTGGTAAGGACGTTCGCCAAGTCCGAACTGGTTCGCGCGATGAGCTTCGTCGCTATCCCCAGTTTGGTTGGCCCTATGCTCGGACCGATCGCCGGTGGCCTGATCGTTGCATACCTGCACTGGCGGCTTATTTTCTTCGTGAATATTCCGATTGGCCTCGCCGGTTTGTACCTGGTCTACCGGCACCTGCCGGACTACCGCGAGCACACCGATCCTCTAGATGTGGCCGGGCTCATTCTTTTCGGGTCCGGCGTCGGGCTGCTTTCTTACGTGCTGGAGGTGTTTGGCGAACATACGCTGAACGCCCGCGAAATTCTGGGGCTTCTAGCGATTTCCATCCTCCTGCTGGCGGGCTATGGATTTCACGCGACGAAGACAGCATATCCAATGTTGCGTCTTACCCTGTTTCGGATCCGCACGTTTCGCGCGGCCGTGAGCGGCAGCTTCCTGACTCGGCTAGGCATTGGCGGCATTCCATTTCTCTTTCCACTTTTGTATCAGGTCGGCCTCGGATTCACGCCGGTTCAATCCGGTCTGCTCATGATGCCGCAGGCCATCGCCGCCATGAGCCTGAAGGTGGCGATGCCGCGAATCTTGGCGCGCTTTGGATACCGTGCCGTGCTGGTTTCCAATACTCTGACCATCGGCCTGATGATCTTGCTTTTCGCGACCATCGGGCAGGGGACGCCAGTGTGGCTGATCGTGGCCGAAGTCTTCTGTTACGGGTTCTTCACATCGCTGCAATACACAAGCATGAACACGCTTGTCTACGCTGAAATCACGGAGGAACAGGCGAGCAGCGCCAGCTCCATCGCAAGCACGATGCAGCAGATGGCCATCAGCTTCGGCGTCGCTTCGGCGTCGCTAGTAACTGCCTTCTTTCTTCCCGATCGTTATCGTTCCAATCCCCAGCAATTCATTCACGGCATCCACCGGGCGTTCTTTGTTCTGGGTGGGATGACTATCCTCTCCACGATCGTTTTCCGCGAATTGAAGAAAGGAGACGGTGACGCGGTGAGCCAGGGGAAAGAGCTACACGCCGGGTAGGGCTCGCATGATCGCGTGGGTGCAGATAGAGAGTTCCAGAGATGGGTGGGTACTCTGATCTCCAGAAGCTTGGCTCGCAGGTGGCTCAAATCGAAATGCCGAACAGCAACCGAGTGTATATTCTTTGACTGCTAGAATGCCCGAGTAGAATTTCGGCTTATCCTAACACTGTCTGCCGCAACATGGCTGGCGATGCATTGCAGGTTCACAGTTCACTCAACGTCGTTCTCCACGATTAGAACGGTCTTCCAGAACAACTGGACGCAAACGGAGCCACTCTCGGCTTGGCCAATTGCTTTGTTGTTTCCCTTTTACCAGTAACCCATGATTCATGAATCCGGTGGCATCAACAGGGTCAATTTGGATCAAGCAAATTACTTTCCGGCATGTTATGGTGACGACGGGGTGGTTACCACTTTCTCCTCTTTCGGGTCTTCTGACCTAAGCCAGTCCATCTGAAGTTTTCCCGCCTTAGGTTTTTCGGCGAGAGAGCAGTCTACCCATGCCGTTCCAAGCGATCTTGCGCGAAGTCGATCAACTCTTCAACGTCAGTAAGCGTCTGGAGGCACTGGCGGAGCAACACCCGCCCGTGTCAGAACCACTCTTGACTATCGCGCTAAGCGTTCGTAACACGGCGACTCTGTTAGAGGTGCTGGTTGCGGCCAAGGGTCCAAAGCCGATCTGAGTACAGCAGAAAAGCTGCCCAGAGCAAAATCGGTGGAGTTTGGAGCCTGGTCCAAATCAGGCGTGGTTGCGTTTCATCAGCGGCTCAAACTCGTGATTAATCTCAAATCTCACAGGCGTGCCACAGGACTGGCAGTGTGTTTCGTGTAACCCACCGTTCAGATTCATCGCTTCCAGTCGGTTGGGACGCAGGCATTTGGGGCACGTAATTATCAGATACCCCGCGCTGTCTCTCGGCACGAAGAGTGGGGCAATCTCACTCCTCTTAGTTTCCGAGCGGATCGGAGAAGCGGCCAGAAGCTTCGCGACTTCGCCGCAAAGCTCCTTGAGGGTGTAGTGGCCTTTTTGAAAGAAAGCGTCCGCCAAAACCCCTGATGGATTTCCGCTTGTGATGTACTCTCCGCTCACAGCGATTGTTGCAATGTGGGGAAATCGCTCTCTTACTACTGCCAGAAATTCAAATCCTGACATCCGAGGCATATTCAAATCGGAAATAATTAAATCAGGCAGTGACTGGCTGAGAGCTTGTAAACCATCCAGCCCGTCCGCCGCCGTGAGAACCTCATACCCCCCATTTTCCAAAATCTGCCTTGCAGTTTCGCGCACTAGGTATTGATCGTCCACCACTAAGATACGAAAGCGGAATTGAGACGCCGCCTTTGCTTCAATAGCGGGGATGCTTTCAGTCGAATGCGCTGGTGTCTCAGCGACGGGACGCTGTGGTTTGTTCTGAATGCCTAATTCCGGTGAGGCGGCCTTATCCCAATGTTCTTCTTGGCTACTAGGCATAGAATGCCTCTGTTCATGGAAGTTCGAGATAGTTGAACAATAGCCGGTGCGAAGCAAACCAGACTGTTCAATATTGACCACTTTGGAACCGAAATGACGGGTGCGGCCGCTGGCAATAGATGATGGACCCGATGACCATAACTGGAAGCGCGACCGACGGGAGCATCCATCATCATTGGTTAATCGCTTTCGAGTTTGGATTGTGTTTTTGACCGATTGCGGCGTCTGATCCCAAGCCTCACAGCAGCCGGGAATGCGGCTGCTCCCCAGATCGAGAACAGAAGCAGGTACACATCTTCCAGGGAAATACCGATCTTCTCAAGGGACCAACAACGTGAGGTAGTCTCATTCGGTTTGGATCGTCTGAGCGTTTAGCGGGCTAAGATAGAGGCGAATGGAGCTCGATTTTCTTCGTTACGGCTCCCCAGACTGTCCCTTGATCTATAGGAAAAACAGCAGCCGACACATTCCTTGGATTCACTTGCTATTTTTCTGCTCCGGATTTCCGGCGCTTATTTATCAGATCATCTGGCAAAGAGCATTGTTCGCCATCTATGGACTAAATATTGAGGCGGTCACGATCGTGGTCAGCGGTTTCATGCTGGGCCTAGGACTCGGAAGTTTGGTGGGGGGAAGGCTTTCGAATAGCAGACGGCTCGCGCCAGTCAAGCTATTTGCTGTTGCTGAGTTGTTCACAGGGATTCTCGGAATCGTCTCGCTGAAGCTCTTTCATCGTATTGCCGAATTCACAGCGGGACGGTCGCCTTTGGAAACAGGCCTGGTCGGTTTCTTAGTGATTGTTCTATCGACGGTACTCATGGGAGCTACTTTGCCGCTCCTGGTCGAATACTCGGTACGCTCATCGCATAACGTAGGGTCTTCTGTTGGAGGCCTCTATTTCGCAAACTGTCTGGGATCTGGTTTAGCGTGCTTTCTGGCAGCAGGATGGTTGATGCGGTACTTGGGGCAGTCGGGTTCTGTCCGGTTTGCCGCTGCGGTGAATGTATTGGTAGCGACCGGTGCCCTGGTCTACGATCTTCATTGGCGACGGACGAAAAAGGATGATACTGATTGTGCATCAGAGGTCATTGCCTACAGTTCCCGTCGCCCGCTGCCGTATTCTCTTGCTCTCGGCTGCGCGGCTTTCTTGGGTTTCGCGGCGCTTTCCTACGAGATCATCTGGTACCGCATACTGGCGTTCGGCTCGGGTGATACGGCTGGTGCATTCGCATCTTTGCTGGGTGCTTACCTTTTCGGCTTAGCTCTTGGATCGAGGCGCGTCGAGCTATACTCGCAAAGTCACCGACGGGAAAATGCGGTACGCACGTTGAGTGCGGTCATCTTTGCTTCCGCCATGGTTGCATTCGCCGTAAGTCCGCTTTCTGCCGTGGCTCTCAAGGCTACGTCTCCCGACAGCCTCGGTAGCAGATGGCCCGGTTCAATCATCTTGCTGTTAGTTTGCGCCGGTGCAAGCTTCTTCGGGGCAACGTTTCCCCTTGTCGCCCATGTTGCCGTCAATCCGGCGTGGCGGGCAGGCGCGTCACTGAGCTACCTCTATGCGGCAAACATTGTTGGCTCGACATTGGGAGCACTGGTAGTGGGCTACATCTTCATGGACTATTTGTCCATGTACCAGATATCAATACTTCTTCTGCTTGGAGGCGCTTTCCTCGCCGCGGTAGTGTTTGGGGTTTCTGCTCGCCCACCTGTTCGATTGAAACTCAGATTTGCACTTCCTGTCGTATCGATGTTGCTCATGATTGTGGTCGCTGGGCCGCTGTTTGGCACGTTGTACGACCGCTTATTCTTCAAGAATAAGTATCCAGCTTCGCACTTCCAGGAAGTCATCGAAAATCGCAGCGGCACGATCGGCGTCACTCCTGATGGTACCGTGTTCGGAGGCGGTGTATACGATGGCCGATTCAACGTTGACCTGCTGCATGATGTCAATATCATCATCCGTCCGTATGGGCTCAGCGCATTTCATCCTGCGCCACATCGAGTTCTGATGATCGGGCTCGGATCGGGCTCATGGGCGCAGGTTGTGGCCAATCATCCGCAAGTCGAAAGCCTAACCGTCGTCGAGATCAATCCAGCGTATCTAAAGCTCATTCCAGAGCACCCAACCGTAGCAACTCTTCTGCACAATCCTAAAGTGCACATCGTAGTCGATGATGGGCGGAGGTGGTTGTTGTGGAATCCGCAGGCAAAGTTTGATGCGATCATGATGAACACTAGTTTCTACTGGCGAAACCACTCCAGCAATTTGCTTTCGGTTGAGTTCTTGCAGATCGCGCGCCAGAACCTCGAACCGGGCGGTGTACTTTTCTATAACACTACCGGATCGGAAGATGCGATCGCGACTGCATTAACGGTGTACCCCTATGCTCTGCGTCTGGTGAACTCAGTGGCGGTGAGCGATTCTCCGCTTGTGTTCGACCGCGTGAGATGGCGAGCGGTCTTGTTGAACTATGTCATCGATGGAAAACATGTCATCGATGCGAACGATCCACAACAACTTAAGAAACTGGACGAGATTGTAGGCATCCCCGAGGACTCGACTGGACGCAATTTGAATTCAGTGGAAAACAACAATCAGCTTCGAAGCCGGCTGCAGAAGCGGCTGATCATAACCGATGACAACATGGGACTGGAGTGGCGCTGAGTCCGGCGGGGACTGGGCTGTCAATGTTGTGGGAAGAACGGCCCGGACGCCGCTAAGGCATTGAATTCTTGGCGTCCCGGGCGATGTCCTAGGCCAGGCTAGACGACGGGGACGTTTCGGGTGAGATGATTGTTTGCCGCCGAACATCATAGTAACAGGGCGTTTTTCCCGCGTCAAAAGTAGATTCGCTCACACCAACTTGACCATCGAACCGAACCCGCCTGCGATTTAGAATACAGCCATGGGCGATTCGCTTTATTTGAGCCTGTGGTTTCCCAGCTTTGACGAGTCCGAGATTCTGCCACGGACGGTCAGCGTACTGCGGCAAATTCCGTTTTCTCCGGTGCGGAACGGGGTGACCTACGCGGCGATCCAACCGGTCTCGTGGAGTGAGCCGACGATTCTGGAGCGCCGCTTCCGTCCAGGCGTTCCGCCGGAAGAGGCAGCTTTAGTGGTCGCGGAACTTCTCCACGACGACTATGCCTACATTTTCGAGGCTTATTGGGACTTATGGACTCCTCCTGAGGGCGCGGAGAAATGGGTGCTGGAGCCGTCGCTGGTGCGCCTGATTGCGCATGGGATGGAATTTGAAGAGCGCGCAGCGGAAGATGCCGG
>JBEKWX010000201.1:0-7136 GCA_049512675.1 Terriglobales bacterium
TGGTGGCCAGGGACGGAGTTGAACCGCCGACGCCAGCCTTTTCAGGGCTGCGCTCTACCACCTGAGCTACCTGGCCACTTCCTGTCCGCCCATCTCCGCGCGGCCAATTTGGCCGTGCACTGGGCGCTCTGACTGGGCGGGGATGCCGCGAAGCAAAACTGCCGATGCGCTGGAACCGTACGGAACTCTCGAATTATAACAACCCCGTGCCGTTCGCTCAAAATCGGTGCCGACAATTTTGCAGCGCACTTTGTTGCTCGCGTTCTCTTTCATCAGGAGATATGGCCGCCCGGCACGCCATTCACCATCGTCAGCGCGCAGCGATTTGCGCCAAACCAGTATGGGATCTCGCGATAGTCACCCACATCAAACACAGCCAGGTCGGCGTCTTTACCGGCTTCCACGCTGCCTTTGCGGCCGGCTAAGCGCAGCGCGCAGGCTCCGTTGATGGTCGCTGCCGCGATCGCCTCCGCCGGCGACATCTTCATATGCGTGCAGGCCAGCGACATCGCCATCGGCATGCTGAGCGTTGGCGAAGAGCCGGGATTGTAGTCCGTGGCCAGTGCCACCGCCACGCCGGATTCAATGAACCGCCGCGCGTTCGGATATTCCGTTAAACCGAGGAAGTAATTTGCCCCCGGGACGAAAGTTGCTACCGTGTCCGTCTGGGCGAGGACGGGCAGGTCGGCTGCATTCACGCGGTCCATGTGATCGAGAGACGCGGGCCTATAGCGAAGCAGCGGCCCGAGTCGCGTTTCGCTGAGCTGCCCCATGTGTGCGCGGACGGCGAGACCGTGTTCTTCCGCAGCCGTGAAAACCCGCGCGCTTTCTCCGGCGCTGAAGGCTCCGCGATCGCAAAAGACGTCCACGAACTGGGCGAGTTTGCGCTTCGCGACTGCCGGCATCATTTCGTTGCAGACGAGGTCGACATATTCCTGGGAACGTCCGCGATATTCCGGCGGGACCACGTGCGCACCCAGAAAAGTGGGAACCACCGTCCCCGGCCACTCGCGCGCCGCGGCGCGGATGGCTTCGAGCGACTTCAGTTCCGATTCGAGGTTGAGGCCGTAGCCGGACTTGGCCTCGACAGTCGTGGTTCCGTGACGCGCCAAATCCACCAGTGCTGCGGAAACCTTCCGTGTCAGCGTGGTTTTACTGGCCTTCCGCACGCCGTCGATGCTGGAGCGAATTCCTCCGCCCGCCTCGGCGATCTCTTCGTAGCTGGCGCCAGAAATCCGTTGCTCAAAATCCACCAGCCGCGGATGCGTGAATACTGGGTGGGTATGCGAATCGACGAAGCCGGGTAAGACCACGCGTCCGCGACAGTCGATCTCGATAACCTTCTTGCGATTCTTCTTCAGCCACGGATCGCGAAGAGCGTCTCTCGTAGTGCCAACCGAGACGATCTTCCCGCCGAGGCAGAGCACGGCAGCGTCCGGAATGATTCCGAGTTCGGAAAGCGAAGCGCCGCGGCGCGGGCCGTCTGCCGCCGAGCGCAGGGTCAGGAGCTGGCGGATGTTGACCAGCAAGAGCGCCGCTGTCCTACGCATTTGCGCTCCGGACCAAAAACACCCACCACGGAGACACGGAGACAAGGAGAAATGGGAATGTCATCCTCCGTGCCTCCGTGTCTCCGTGGTGGGTGTTCACGATCGCACCATCGGAATCCGAACACCCGCCCTCGCCGCAAACTCCTTAGCCTCGTCATATCCGGCGTCCACGTGCCGAATCACGCCCATGCCCGGATCGGTGGTCAGCACGCGCTCGATGCGCTTGGCCATCATGTCGGTGCCGTCGGCGACCGTGACCTGCCCGGCATGCAGCGAGTAACCGATGCCCACGCCGCCGCCGTTGTGGATTGAAACCCACGACGCGCCCGCCGCCGTATTCACCAGCGCATTCAGCAGCGGCCAGTCGGCCACGGCGTCCGACCCATCTTTCATGCTTTCGGTTTCGCGAAACGGAGAAGCCACCGACCCGCAATCCAGGTGATCGCGCCCGATCACGATGGGAGCTTTGATCGTGCCTTTTTTCACAAGATCGTTAATCGCCAGCCCGAACTGCGCGCGCTCGCCGTACCCGAGCCAGCAGATTCTGGCGGGCAGCCCTTGAAACTTGATGCGCTTGCGGGCGAGTTCAATCCAGCGGCGCAGGCTGCGATTCTCGGGAAAAAGTTCAAACACAAGATCGTCGGTGACGGCAATATCCGAAGCTTCGCCCGAAAGCGCCGCCCAACGAAACGGCCCGCGACCTTCGCAAAACAGCGGGCGGATATAGGCCGGAACGAAACCCGGAAAGTCGTAAGCATTCTTTACGCCGCGCTGGAACGCGAAGGTACGAATATTGTTGCCGTAGTCGAACGTGACCGCACCCATTTTCTGCAGACGCAGCATGCCTTCCACGTGCTTCGCCATCGCGTCGAGCGAGCGCTCCTGATAAGTCTGCGGGTCGTGCTTGCGCAGCTCCAGCGCCGCTTCGAACGTCATGCCGTTCGGCACATATCCGTTCAGCGGATCGTGCGCCGAAGTCTGGTCGGTAAGAATGTCCGGCACCACGCCGCGTTCGGCGAGTTCCGGAATAACGTCCGCGCAATTGCCCACTAGTCCGACGGAAACGTTTTCTTTCTTGCGGACAGCATTCTTAAGAATGCGCAACGCTTCATCCAGTGTGGTCACGAGGAAGTCGCAGTAGCCGGTCTTGAGCCGCTTTTTGATGCGTTCGGGATCGACCTCAATCCCAAGAAACGCCGCGCCCGTCATGGTCGCCGCCAGCGGCTGCGCCCCACCCATGCCACCCATACCGCCCGAGACGATCAGCTTCCCGCCCAGATCGCCGCCGAAATGTTTGTCGCCCGCCGCGTTGAAGGTTTCGTAAGTGCCCTGCACGATACCTTGCGAGCCGATGTAAATCCACGATCCGGCCGTCATCTGGCCATACATCATCAGACCGGCGCGCTCGAGTTCGTTGAACTTTTCCCAGTTGGAAAAATGCCCGACGAGATTCGAGTTCGCAATCAGCACGCGCGGTGCGTACTCGTGCGTCTTGAACACGCCCACCGGCTTGCCCGATTGCACAAGGAGCGTCTCGTCGTTCTCAAGATTCTTCAGCGAGTGGACGATAGCGTGATAGCAATCCCAATTGCGAGCCGCTTTGCCCGTGCCGCCGTAAACAACCAGATCCTGAGGCCGCTCGGCGACCTCCTCGTCGAGATTGTTCATCAACATGCGCATCGCCGCTTCCTGCTGCCAACTTTTGCAGGAGAGCGTGGTGCCGCGCGGGGCGCGAATGCGGGTGTATGCGGACGTTGGAGCTTCGGCGTCAACGGGCATGGGTTAATGGTAGTTCTTAACCCGCACAGTGTTCAAATGGAAGAAGCGCAAGTATGTCAATCAAAGAAACCCGATATTACAAATTACCAATTGCAAATTACTTCCTTACTCCCACTCAATCGTCCCCGGCGGTTTCGACGTGATGTCATACACCACGCGGTTCACCCCGCGCACTTCATTCACAATCCGATTCGAAATCGTCTTCAGCACTTCATACGGCAGCGGAACCCAGTCGGCCGTCATGCCATCTTCGGAATGCACGGCGCGGACGGCGCAGGTGTAAGCGTAAGTCCGCTGATCGCCCATCACTCCGACCGACATCACCGGCAAGAGCACGGCAAACGACTGCCAGATTTTCTGATACAGCCCGGCCTTCTTAATCTCGCCCACCACAATCTCGTCGCACTCGCGCAGCAAGTCGACGCGTTCTTTCGTCACTTCACCCAAAATGCGCACCGCCAGTCCCGGGCCAGGGAACGGCTGGCGCTGCAGAATGTCCTCCGGCATTCCCAGGTCGCGGCCGATCCGCCGCACCTCATCTTTAAACAAATCTTTGAGCGGCTCGATCAACTTGAGCTTCATCGTCTCGGGCAGTCCGCCGACGTTGTGATGCGACTTGATGACCTGCGACGGGCCGCGCACCGAGCGCGACTCGATGACGTCGGGATAGAGCGTCCCCTGCACCAGCCACTCCACTTCGCCTTCTTCTTTTTCGATGCGATGCGCTTCGCTGTCGAAGACCGCGATGAACTCGTTGCCGATGATCTTTCTTTTAGTCTCCGGATCGCTCACTCCCGCCAGTTTCCGCATGAAGCGCTCGGTGGCATCGACAGCAACCAGGTGCAATCCAAGATTGTCGCGCAGATTCTGCTGAACTTTCTCGAACTCGTTCTTGCGCAGCACCCCGTTGTTCACGAAGACGCAAGTCAGGCGCGAATGCCCGGAGGCATCGCGCATGGCACGATCCACCAGCACCGCCGCGACGGAAGAATCGACTCCGCCAGAAAGCCCGCAGATGGCGCGCCCGTTACCGACCTGCTGCTTCACCTGCGCTACCGTTGCGTCAATAAAATGCTGGGGCGTCCACGAAGGCTTTGCACCACAGATGCCAAGCGCGAAGTTGCGCAGGATGTCAGCGCCGAGCGGCGTGTGGTGCACTTCGGGATGAAATTGCACCGCCCACATCTTGCGCTCGGGGTTTTCGATGGCGGCAACAGCATTGGGAGTTTTCGCCGTCAGACGGAAACCGGGAGGCATTTCTTCGGCCGAGTCGCCATGCGACATCCAGACCGCGAGCAGCTTGGGCAATCCTTGAAAAAGTTGCGAGTCAGATTCCTGGATCTCGACTTTCGCGTGGCCGTACTCGCGCTTAGCGGCCGGGCGCACCTTCCCGCCGAGCGCGTACACCATAAACTGCAATCCGTAGCAGATACCGAGCACGGGGACGCCGAGATCGAAGACACTCTTGTCGGCCAGAGGCGCGTCTTTGTCGTACACCGACGACGGCCCGCCCGAAAGAATAATTCCCACCGGAGAATAGCTGCGAATTTCTTCCAGGCTGGCGTTGAACGGCAGGACGACTGAGAAAATCTTCTGTTCGCGGATGCGGCGCGCAATCAACTGCGAATACTGCGCTCCAAAGTCGAGGACAACGATGGATTGGGTTTCCACGGATGAGTTTCTCAGATCGGAATCATTTAGTCATTAAATCATTTAGTCATTGAATCATCTGAATCACATGATGTGGTGGTCATTGACTCAATGTCTCACTGACGAAATGATCCAATCTCTCTACTTGACCACGATGTTCACGAGCTTCTTTGGCACGACGATGACCTTCACAATCTGCTTGCCCGCAATCGCCGCGCGCACCTTTTCATTAGCGAGCGCTGCTTGCTTGGTTTGATCGTCGGTCGCGCCCGCCGGCACCACCACCACACTGCGCAGCTTCCCGTTAACCTGCACGGGAATCTCGATTTCGTCCTCCGCCGCCAACGCCGCATCGTACTGCGGCCACGGAGCCTTCAGCAGAGTGCTTGTCTCGCCGGCCATCTCCCACAATTCGTGCGCCAGATAGGGAGCCATGGGCGCCAGCAGCAAAGCGATGTTGCGCTGCACGTCCAAGATCAGCGAAGAGGGAACTCGCCCGCCGGCAATCGCCTCCTCCGCCCCATAAACCTCATTTACCAGTTCCATGATGGCCGAGATGCAAGTGTTAAAGTGCCAGCGCCCCTGGAAGTCGTCGCTGACGCGCTTAATGGTCTGATGCAGCTTGCGCTGGATGGCCCGTGCTTCGGGCGATAACGACTCGCCCCTCCGAGACGGAGCTTGCCGCGTGTCCGCCGCGGCTAGCTGTGTCTCTACAGGTGAATTGCGCGTGAAGAACCGATACACACGTCCCAGGAAACGCTGAATGCCTTCGATTCCCGTTTCCTGCCAGTCCAGATCGCGATCCGGGGGCGCAGCGAACAAGCTGTACAACCGCGTCGCATCCGCTCCGTAGCGCGCCACCATCTCATCCGGCGACACAACGTTCCCCAGGTTTTTCGACATCTTCGCGCCGTCTTTGATCACCATTCCCTGTGTGAACAAGCGCGCGATGGGTTCGTCGTGTTTCACCAGGCCCATGTCTCGCATGAACTTCGTCCAGAAGCGCGAATAAATAAGGTGGAGAATGGCATGCTCCACGCCGCCAATGTATTGGTCGATCGGAAACCAGTAGGCAATGGTTGCGCTGTCAAACGGAGCCTTGTCATTGCGCGCGTCGGCGTAGCGGTAGAAGTACCATGACGAATCGACGAATGTATCCATGGTGTCGGTCTCGCGCCGCGCCGGGCCGCCACATTTCGGACAGGTCGTGTTCAGGAACTCCGGCACATTCATTAACGGCGATCCGCCCGAAAGCGTAACCTGCACTCTGTCCGGAAGAATCACCGGCAAGTCTTTCTCCGCTACCGGCACCACGCCGTCTTTGTCGCAATACACCATGGGAATCGGCGTTCCCCAATAGCGCTGCCGCGAAATGCCCCAATCTTTTATCCGGAATGTAACCGTCGCCTTGCCGAATTTCTTTTCTTCGGCGCGCGCTGACATCTCGCTAATCGCTTCCTCGCAACTCAGGCCGGTGAACTCGCCCGAGTTCACCAGGATCCCATTCATGGTCGTGAACGGAAGCGGGGGCTCGGTCATCGTTTCTTCCGGGTCCGTGCTCGCCGGCAAAATCACTACCCGGATTGGCAGCTGGTACTTCCTGGCGAATTCGTAGTCGCGCTCGTCGTGCGCCGGCACACTCATGATCGCGCCGGTACCGTAGTCCATCAGGATGTAGTTCGCCACCCACACCGGCAACGCTTCGCCGTTATAAGGATTCTTGGTGTAGCGTCCCGTGAACACGCCATGCTTCTCGATGTTGCCAATGTCGCCCGCTTCTTTCGCCCGGCGCTGCTCGGCAATCAGTTCTTCCACCTTGGCGCGCAGCGCCTTATCGCGGGCGATCATGTCCGCGATGATCGGATGCTCGGGCGCCAGCTGCACCGAGGTTGCGCCATAAATCGTATCCACGCGCGTGGTGAACACCGTGATCGTCGACCCCGACGGCCCCACCGTTCCGCCCAAATCGAAGTCCACCAGCGTGCCTTCGCTGCGCCCGATCCAGTTCTGCTGCATGATGCGGACTTTTTCCGGCCAGCCCTGCAGCTTGTCGAGATCGCGCAGCAACTCGTCCGCGTACTTTGTGATCCGCAAAAACCACTGTTCCAGTTCGCGCTGCTCGACCGGAGTGTCCTCATGCCGCCAGCACATTCCGCC
>JBEKWX010000202.1:0-7115 GCA_049512675.1 Terriglobales bacterium
ATGGGCGTGGATACCGGCGGCGCCGGCGACCAGGGCATGATGTTCGGCTTCGCCTGCAACGAGACCCCCGAACTGATGCCCCTTCCCATTTCACTCGCCCACAAGCTCTGCTTGAAGCTTTCGGAAGTTCGCAAGAATGGCACCTGCCCCTACCTGCGGCCCGATGGAAAATCACAGGTCACGGTCGAATATTCTGCGCCCGGCAAAGTGAAGCGGGTCGATGCCGTAGTCGTCTCCACCCAGCATTCCGAAAATGTGGGCAACGACGAATTGCGCGCCGACATTTTGAAGTACGTCATCCAGGCCGTGATTCCGGCCAACCTGCTCGATGAAGACACCAAGTACCACATCAATCCCACAGGACGCTTCGTCATCGGCGGCCCCATGGGCGATTCCGGTCTGACCGGTCGCAAGATCATCGTCGACACTTACGGCGGTATGGGGCGTCACGGTGGAGGCGCATTCAGCGGCAAGGATCCGACCAAGGTGGATCGTTCCGCCGCTTACATGGCGCGCTACATCGCGAAGAACATCGTGGCCGCCGGCCTAGCCGACCGCTGCGAAGTGCAGCTCGCTTACGCCATCGGAGTTGCGGAACCGGTCAGCGTCCTGGTGGATACTTTCGGAACCGAGAAGATTGATGCCAAGCTGATTCCGAATCTGGTGCGCGCCAACTTCAAGCTCAAGCCGCGCGAGATCATCGATACGCTGAACTTGCGCCGTCCGATTTATCGCAAGACGGCAGCGTACGGACATTTCGGCCGCAGCGACGTCGATTTCACCTGGGAAGCGACCGACAAAGCCGCCAAACTGGCGTCTGACGCCGGCTTGAAGCGGGAACCGGCCGGAGCCAGAAAATAATTGTTTCACCACAGAGTCACAGAGGCACAGAGAAAGGCGATTTGGGTTTTCCCGGTTTTAGGTTTTCTCTGTGACTCCGTGCCTCTGTGGTGGGTTCTTCTTCTGCAGCCTACGAGCTGCCGATATTCATTCAGCGTCATCATCCGGGGATAGGGAGAAAAATGGCTACATCATCGATTAGCAACGACGTTAAGAATTTTGAACTGGCCGATCTGGGCAAGAAACGCATCGAGTGGGCGAACCAGTCGATGAAGGTGCTGCAGATCATCCGCAAGGAATTCATCAAGAACCAGCCGCTCAAGGGCATCCGCGTTTCCGCTTGCCTGCACGTGACGGCCGAGACCGCCAATTTAATGATCGCGTTGCGTGACGGCGGCGCCGACGCGGCACTGTGCGCTTCCAACCCCCTGTCCACTCAGGATGACGTCGCCGCCAGCCTGGTGCGCGACTACAACATCCCCGTTTTCGCCATCAAAGGCGAGGACAACGACTCCTACTACGCGCACATTATGGCGGCGGTCGATCACAAGCCGCAGATCACCATGGACGATGGCGCCGACCTGGTCACCGTGCTCCACACTAAACGCAAGGAGGAATTGGCGAACGTGATTGGCGGAACCGAAGAGACGACCACGGGCGTGATTCGCCTGCGGGCGATGGCGAAGGAAGGCGTGCTGCGCTATCCCATCGTAGCTGTCAACGACGCCGACACCAAGCATCTCTTCGACAATCGCTACGGCACCGGGCAATCGACCATTGACGGCATCATCCGCGCCACGAACTTCCTGCTCGCCGGGTCGAAGTTCGTGGTCGCCGGCTACGGCTGGTGCGGACGGGGCCTGGCTTCACGCGCACGCGGCGCAGGTGCGGAAGTCGTCATTACAGAAGTGGACCCAACCAAAGCGCTCGAAGCGGTCATGGACGGCTTCCGCGTGATGAGCATGGAAGAGGCCGCCAAAATCGGCGACGTCTTCTGCACCGTTACCGGCAACAAGAACGTGCTCGCCAAACAGCACTTCGAACTTATGAAGGACGGCGCCATCATTTCGAACTCGGGCCACTTCAACGTCGAAATCGATATCCCGGCGCTCGAAAAGCTGTCGTCCTCCAAGCGCACCACGCGCACCTTCGTAGACGAGTACTCGCTGAAAGACGGTCGCCGCATCAACCTGCTCGGCGAAGGCCGCCTGATCAACCTGTCCGCCGCCGAAGGGCATCCGGCATCGGTGATGGATATGAGTTTTGCCGACCAGGCGCTCTCTTGCGAGTACATGGTGAAGAACTACGCGTCGTTAGAAAAAAAGGTTTATCCGGTTCCGGCGGAACTCGACAAACGCGTGGCCAAGCTAAAGCTGGAATCGCTCGGCATCAAGATCGACCGCTTAACCTCGGAGCAGGAAGAATACCTGGCCAGCTGGTCGGAAGGAACGTAGGACGGCAGGTCTCAGATGTCAGGTCTCAGGGGCTGCGCAAGCCGCCCTTTCTCCTGCCTGCCGCCGCTCAAGTTTTCTGCCGCCAAGCAGATAAACCAACACGAGGGTTGCGTGTGGCTGTTCTGAAATCCAAAGTGCTGCTGGTCGAGGACAGCAAGTTCCTCCGCATGGCCAATGAGCGCGCTCTGTCCAAAGCCGGTTTCGAGGTCAGCACCGCCGCCGACGGCGAAGAAGCGTTGCAGGTCGCCAAAGACAAACTGCCCGACATCATTCTGCTCGACCTTATGCTCCCCAAGATCAGCGGTACGGAAGTCCTAAAAGCTCTGAAAGCTAATCCTGCCACCATGGACATTCCGGTCATCGTGCTGACCAGCCTGTCGCAAAAGAACGAGGAAAAACTTCTGCATGAAGGCGCGGCCGCGTATTTCGAGAAGTCCACTCTGCAACTTGACAAGAGCTCCAATCGGCTGGCGGCCACGGTGGAAACGGTTCTCGACCGGGTCAATCACCAAAAGAACCTGAATCTTCGTCTACACGAATTGGCCGCCAAGAAGGCCACTGGCCAGTGACGCCTGACCAGCGCGGGCTGAGAAATCCCTCCCGCAGCGATAGAATGTAACGATGTACCACTACAATCCCACAACCGCCCTTGAAGAACTGACCGAAGACGCGACCCTGCCCAATCCCGTCCACGTGCGTGACATGCTGCTGCGCGGCAAGCTCACCGCCGACCAATCGCTGGAGATGAACCGCATCTTCGTCGAATACCAGAAATTTTTCGGCGAAGCGCAAAAACTGGGCAAGGAAATTCTGAAGCGCCTGGCAGCGTAGTTCTTCAATCTCACGTAGGGACAGCCGCTCGACTGTCCAGGTGCTGTCCTCGACACAGGCCTTAGCTGCCGAGCTTGCGCTCGGCTTGGACGGGCGAGACGCCCGTCCCCACACGAACCCACTGGTCCCCATACGAACCCCATCATTTACAATCGAAGATTCTCCACCGATTGGAAACCATAACCATGCACCGTTGGTCGCAACTTTTTATTCCAACTCTTCGCGAGGCTCCGGCTGATGCCGAGGTCGCTAGCCACAAGCTCCTGGTCCGCGCGGGATACATCCGTCAACTGGGCGCGGGCATCTACTCGTTCCTGTTCCTGGGCAGCCGCACCACCCAGAAGATCATGGGCATCGTCCGCCACGAGATGGACAAGATCGGGCAGGAGTTCTACTTGCCGGCGCTGAACCCGCGCGAAATTTGGGAGGCGAGCGGACGCTGGGCGGCGATTGGCGACAACATGTTTCGCCTCAAGGATCGCAAGGGCGCCGATCTGTGTCTCGGTTTTACGCACGAAGAGGTCATGACTGACATCGCGCGCAAGGAACTGCGCAGCTACAAGCAACTGCCGCAGATCTGGTATCAGATTCAGACCAAGTTTCGCGACGAGCCTCGTCCCAAGTCGGGCCTTCTGCGGGTGCGGCAGTTCATCATGAAGGATTCTTACTCGTTCGACATCGATGCCGCCGCACTCGATGTTTCCTACGCCAAACATCACGACACCTACTGCCGCATCTTCGACCGCTGCGGCCTGAAGTACATGGTCATCGATGCGCACTCGGGCGCTATGGGCGGATCGCAGTCGCAGGAATTCATGGTACGGACTCCGGCGGGTGAGGACCTGGTTGTGAGCTGCGAGAAGTGCAATTATGCGGCGAACATGGAGAAGGCGACTTCGCGGCTGGCTCCGGTCGAAGACCTTCCCTCAACTGGCGACGGGCAGGAAGAGCTCGTGCCCACGCCAGGCGTGAAGACCATCGATGAAGTGGCCGCATTTCTGCATGTTTCGCCGACGCAAACGGTGAAAGCCTTAGCCTTCGTCGTGACCTACAAGGGCCCAGATGGCTCGCTCGAAACCCCAGTGGTTGTCTTCTTGCGCGGCGATCACACTTTGAACGAAATAAAGTTCGGCTCGATGTTCTCAGCCGGCGAATTGCGGCCGATGAGAGCGGAAGAAATCCCGGAGGTCTTTGGCTGCCTGCCGGGGTCTATCGGTCCGGAGACCGGCTTGCCCGGAAAACGGCTTCGCGGGAGCCGCGTACAGATCTATTTTGACAACGCCCTGCTGGGCAGAACCAACCTGGTCGCGGGTGCGAACAAAACCGACTACCACAAGCGCAATGTCTCCCTTTTTGGATACGGCACAGGTATGTGGGGCGAGTTTGCCAAGGGGGATAACGCAGTGGGAAAGACTGTCGGCGTCCGCACAGACGACATCGACATCGTGCCGCCAAAAAACGGGGATTTCCGAGCGGTGACTGCCGGCGAAGATTGCCCCAACTGTGGTGCCCCCCTGCGCATCGATACCGCCGTCGAAATCGGACACATCTTCAAGCTCGGCTACAAGTATTCCGAATCCATGGGGGCGCGTGTACTCGACCGCAATGGTAAGGAGGTCGCGCCGATTATGGGGAGCTACGGGATTGGAATCGAGCGCATCCTGACCGCCGCCGTCGAGCAGTCGAACGACGAGAACGGCTTCTGGCTGCCGCCTTCGATCGCGCCGTTTGAGGTGGTGGTGGTGGCGACCAACTCCAAAGACGAGGCGGTTCGCAGCGCCTCCGAGGACATCACGCGGTTACTGGAGGCGGCCGGGTTCGACGTGTTGCTGGACGACAGGGACGAACGGCCAGGGGTGAAGTTCAAGGACGCCGATTTGGTGGGTATCCCCTTTCGAATCAACGTGGGAAAGAAGGTTACCGAAGATACTGTTGAAGTCGTTCAACGCTCGACTCTCGCGCGGGAGGACGTTAAAATTTCTGCCATAACCGCGTATTTCCAAAAACTGCGCCAAGGACATCCGTAACGACTGGTCGCGGCCGCAGGCTAGCCGCCGGAACAGCCATTAGCGCGTGACGGAAAGCTCGCGATTGGAACTTCGCAACCAGCGACTTGGCGATGGTTTCTTATGGGATCTCTGAAATTGGCCTTCGGCGTGGCTGTCTTCGCGGCGTTGGTCTTTGCGGGCATCAAGATCATCCCGCCGTTCTTCTCGAATTATGAGCTTGAAGATTCGATCAAGACCGAAGCGCTGCAGGCAACCTACAGCACGCGCACGGAAGAGGACATTCGCGCAGCCATCATCAAGCAGGCCCGCAATTACGACATTATGTTGACGCCCAAGCAGGTGCAAGTGACTCGGGCGGGCTCGTTCGGCAATGGCGTCCTCAACATCGAAGCCGATTACAGCGTTCCGATCGATCTGCCCGGGTACTCGACCACCCTCGAATTCCATCCTTCGTCGAAGAATAAAGGCGTGTTTTAAGAGCAGCCCTCCAAGTCTTTGCCAAGACGAGCAAGCAGGAAGAGAGCCCGAGCCGGGCGTTTCTCCGCAGAATTAATCAAAGAGAGAGAGTAAACAGAGGGTAGAGTAAAGAGATTGATCGACCAAGTCCGCTTGCCCGACCTACCAGTACCTAAATAGTAAAAAGTGTGCCATTTTGGACAGACGGCACCCGGAGCGTTGCGGTATAATATTTGGAATTTCCTAAGGGGCGTCGTTCAAGTTGTAGCGAGCCAAATGCGGTAGCTCGGGCGTAGCGCCCGAGGCAGATCCTGTAGATGCCCTCCCCCAAGGGACGATGCTCGGGCTGCCGCATTTGGAGGCTTAGGCGGGCCAGCTTATCGAACGCCGAAGCGAACGATTATCGGCGAAACGATCCTCGGCGAACGATCCTCGCGAATAGGCTACTGCTCGGAAGCTGACTCCCTGTTACCACAGCCGTCCGTCGTCTGACACGCATCCAACTGCCCGGTAGTGTCCTCTTAGACACGGTGTTCCTGTCCCTTAAGACACTAGCCAAAGGCTCGTAGGGGATTGCGTTGTGATTTAGAATCAACCACAAGGCACCTTAGCTCAAGAACCAGTTTCGGACTGCGAATTGCTCTTCGTGGATGATGCACAGCTCTCTTCATGTCCATTAAGCTGAAAATCCCGGTTATTCGAAGAGGCGGCCAGCGCGGAAAAAGCCGCGGTAAAAGCGGCTGGCTCGCCCGCGATCCCGTCGTGCACATTGCCCTGCTCGGTTTTCTCTCGGCATCGCTCGTGGTGGTCGGCATTTTTGCCTACTGGTATGTCAAATACGACCGCATCATCGAGCAGCGTTTCCGCGGTCCGGTGTTCGCGAGTTCGGCGAAGATTTTCGCTGCTCCACCGGTGGTGAAGGTCGGATCGAAGTTGACCCTCTCTGAAATTGCGGCCGAACTGCGTCACGCCGGCTATTCCGAAAAGCAGGGAGAAACTCCGCTGGGCAGCTACCGTGTGCATGGCAGCTCAATTGAGGTTCTGCCCGGACCCGAGTCTTATCACAGTCCCGAAGCAGCCACTATCACCGTCTCCGGCGGCGCGGTTTCGGCCATCAACAGCCGCGCCTCCGGAGACCTGGCGGCTTATGAACTCGAGCCCCAGATGCTGACTTCGCTGTTCGACGCCGAGCAACGCTCCAAGCGTCAGTTGGTGAAGTACGACGACATTCCCAAGGTCATGGTGGAAGCGGTTACGGCCATCGAAGACCGCCGCTTCTTCCAGCACGGCGGAGTCAATTTCATGCGGCTGGTTGAAGCCGCCTGGATCGACTTCACCCATCAGCGCCATCAGCAGGGCGGTTCGACGATCACCATGCAGCTCTCGCGGGCATTCTTTCTGACCCCGGAGAAAACCTTCAAGCGCAAGCTGATCGAAATGCTGATCGCAGTGGAGTTGGAGCAGAAGTTTTCCAAGCAGCAGATTTTCGAGTTCTACGCCAACCGCGTCGATTTGGGACAGCGCG
>JBEKWX010000203.1:0-7103 GCA_049512675.1 Terriglobales bacterium
GGCATCACCCTGCCGGGGATGACGATTGTCTGCGGCGACAGCCACACCTCGACGCACGGCGCATTCGGATCGCTGGCCTTTGGCATTGGAACATCGGAAGTGGAACACGTGCTGGCCACGCAATGCCTGCCGCAGAAAGAGCCGAGGACGATGCAGATCCACGTGAGCGGAGAGCTGGCGGAGGGCGTATCGGCAAAGGACCTGGCGCTCGGAATTGTCGGACGCATCGGCACCGACGGCGCCACCGGTCATGTGATCGAGTACGCTGGCGACGCGGTGCGTGCGTTGTCGATGGAAGGCCGCATGACGCTGTGCAATATGAGCATCGAGGCGGGAGCGCGAGCGGGATTGATCGCGCCCGATGAAACGACTTTCGCGTATGTCAACGGCCGGCGCTTTGCTCCAAGAAGAAAACATTGGGAGGAAGCGGTTGCGTACTGGCGAACTCTGGCGAGCGATCCCGGAGCGCAATTCGATCGAGTGATTGAGATCGACGCGGCATCGCTCGCGCCGTTCGTGACCTGGGGGACGAATCCCGGAATGGTGGTGGCCGTGAACGCGCGTGTTCCCGAGCTAAAGAGCTTCGCGCAAGAAGCCGACCGGCGCGCGGCGGAACAAGCGCTCGCCTACATGGGCCTCGATCCCGGAACTCCGATCGAAGCGATCGCCGTGGACCGTGTGTTCATCGGGTCGTGTACCAATTCGCGAATCGAAGACCTGCGGGCGGCGGCGCGAGTGGCGAAAGGGCAGCACGTGAGTCCGAAGGTTCGCGCCATGGTGGTGCCGGGCTCGCAGGCGATCAAGCACGCGGCGGAAGAGGAAGGATTGCACCGCATTTTTCTGGATGCCGGCTTTGAATGGCGCGAGTCAGGATGCTCGATGTGCCTCGGGATGAATCCCGACATCCTGCAACCGGGAGAGCGCTGCGCGTCGACCAGCAACCGCAATTTCGAAGGCCGGCAAGGCCGCGGAGGACGCACGCACCTGGTCAGCCCCATGATGGCGGCGGCCGCGGCAATTGCCGGACATTTTACGGACATCCGGAAGTGGCGATTTCAGTAGGACCATGTGGGGACGGGGCTTCGCCCCGTCCAAGCGCGGCGAAGCCCCGCTTCCACACGAGGTAAACCAGACACTATGCAACCGTTTCGCAAACACGCCGGCGTCGTTGTCCCGCTTGATAAAGTCAACGTGGACACAGATCAGATCATCCCCAAGCAGTTCTTGAAGCGCATCGAGCGGACGGGGTTTGGAGAATTCCTCTTCTACGATTGGCGCTTTTCCGGAGAGGGAAAAGAGTGCGGAAGAAACACCGGCGATTTTGTGCTGGACGCGCCGCGCTACTCGAAGGCGTCGATATTGGTTGCGGGGAAGAATTTTGGCTGCGGCTCGTCGCGCGAACACGCGGTCTGGGCTTTGGCGGATTTCGGATTTCGCGCGGTGATCGCACCGTCATTTGCCGACATCTTTGCCAACAACAGCCTGAAGAACGGCCTGCTGACGGTGCGGCTCAACGAAGAGCAGGTGGCGGAGCTTACGCGCCGCTCGAAAGAGATCGAAAATTATCAACTGACAGTCGATCTCGAAAATTTGCGAGTGGAAGACGAACGAGGATTTACGGCGACTTTCGCGATGGATGAATTCTCGCGTCATTGCCTGCTGCACGGGTTAGACGATATCGGGCTGACGCTGCAACATGAAGCGGAGATCGCCGCCTATGAAGCAAAGCACCCCGTGCGCGCGGAGATGAAGGCGATTCTGGCGCGGTGAGGCGCCATTGGAGCACAACATGAAAATGGCGGGTGCCTGTCCGTCCCAGGCAGCCGGTCAACAAGCCCTTCTGACGCAAACTCCTTCCACGTTGTACACTTTTCACTTTGCCCGTTAGCGCTGTGTTGCGTCGCACCTCATGCTGAATCGGAGTGCATTCGTGAAAAAACTTCTTCTCGCATTCTCCATCAACCTGTTGGTTCTGCTTTCAGCGGGACGTGCCCAAAACGCCGCACCCCAGACCGCTGCGCCGAAGCAACTCACGATTGAACAGATCTTTGCCGAGGGCGGAGTCACTGGACGCGCTCCGGAGACGATCCAGTGGAGTCCGGACGGAAGCAAGGTTTCTTTCGTGCAGCGCGATGATACCGGCGACCACGGCGAACTCCTCTATGTGGACGCGGTGACAGGTGAGAAAAAAGTACTGGTCAGCGAGACCAAGCTTACGCAACTTTCTCCTCCCCTGAGCAAGATTCGTGATGAGCGCGAGAAAGAGCGCGTGACGCGCTATCACGTCGCCGCCTACACGTGGTCGCCCGATTCCAAATATCTGCTCTTCGATTCCCAGGGACAGCTCTGGTATTACCGCCCGGATACGGGAACTGCGGTGCAGCTTACGTCGTCTCCGGACCCAAGCCTGGACCCGAAGTTTTCGCCGGACGGCAAGCGGCTCGCTTACGTACGCAAGCACAATCTTTACGTGCATCCGGTTTCGGGCACGGAAGGCGAACGTCCGCTGACGCGCGAGGAAAAAGAGAAGGACAAAGACAGAGATAAGGCCAAGGAAGAAGACAATATCCTGAACGGCGAAGTGGACTGGGTTTACGCCGAGGAACTGGCGGTGCGTAGCAACTTCTTCTGGTCACCGGAAGGACACGAAATCATTTTTCTGCAGATGGATGAGACTCGAGTACCGACCTATCCCATCATCGACTGGTTGCCGACTCACCCCCGGGTCGAGCGGGAAAAATATCCCAAGGCTGGGGATCCTAACCCCAGCGTGCGTTTGGGAGTAGTGGGCAGCAACGGCGGCAAGGTGCGCTGGATCAAACTCACCGACGACAATGACACCTATGTGCCGCGTTTCGGCTGGATTCGCGAAGGCTGGGCTTGGGCGGAGGTGCTGAATCGCAAGCAGGATGTGATGGACCTTTATTTCATTGACGCGAAATCGGGGAAGTCGCGCAAAGTGCTGACGGAATCGGCTCCGGATGCGTGGGTGAACGTAAACGACGACTTTCGCATCCTGAAATCGGGCGACCGCTT
The DNA here is from genome assembly GCA_049512675.1 of Terriglobales bacterium. Classification (GTDB taxonomy): domain Bacteria; phylum Acidobacteriota; class Terriglobia; order Terriglobales; family Acidobacteriaceae; genus Acidiflorens. The sequence goes on from JBEKWX010000203.1 coordinate 3,037, forward strand.
TCTGTGGACCAGTTGGCGCGATGGCCACACCCATATTTATCTCTACAGTTTTAATGCGCCAGACCCGCTGGCCTCCGATGCCAAACTCGAACGCCAGCTCGAGAGCGGAGACTATGAGGCGATCGCGGTCAGCGGTGTGGACGACGCTTCGGGCACGGTCTTCTTCACGGCCAATAAGGGAGATCCGCGACAAGAGAAGCTTTTTTCCGTGAAGCTGGATGGCTCGGAGATGCAAGCCCTTTCGTCGGGCGAAGGCAACTATGAGGCGATCTTCGGCGATGACGGCAAGCATTTCGTGGAAACGCATTCCACGACACTGACGCCGCCGCGGATTTCCGTGTGCTCCCCGGCCGGCCCCTGCCATAAAATCTGGGAAGGGCGCAGCGTGGCGGATTACGACCTGATCGCGCCGCAGTCCCTGGAATTCAAAGCGGAGGACGGCACGCTGTTGTATGGCGAGCTGATACTGCCGCGCAATGCCGATGCAAACCAGAAGATTCCGATCCCAATTCCAATTCCATTGATTGTGCACATCTATGGCGGCCCGGCGGACCAGATTGTGCAGAATTCATGGGGTGGACCCACGGCGCTGTTCCACCAGATTCTGGCGAATGAAGGATTCGCGATTTTCTCGGTCGATAATCGCGGAACCCCGAATCGCGGCAAGAAATTTTCGGCCGCGATCCGCCTGCAGTTTGGCGGAGTCGAACTGAAAGACCAGCTCACGGCGCTCGACCAGTTGTATGCGCAGTTTCCGCAACTCGACCGCTCTCGCACCGCGATCTGGGGATGGTCGAACGGCGGTTCGTTGACGCTCTATGCGCTGACGCACTCCGACCGCTTCAAGGCCGGGATCTCGGTTGCTCCGGTGACCAGTTGGCGCGACTACGATTCGATTTATACCGAGCGCTACATGGGTCTGCCCAAGGACGACGCTCGCGCCTACGACGATTCGATCGTCAACGCCGCCAGCAGCCTGAAGGGTTCGTTGCTGCTGGTGCACGGGACCAGCGACGACAACGTACATTTCCAGAATACAATCCAGATGACCGACGCGCTGATCCGGGCGGGGAAACAGTTCCGGCTGATGGTCTATCCGGATAAGACGCATGGGATTGCGGGGACAGCCGCGCGCACGCAGTTGTTCCACATGATGGAAGATTTTTGGAATAAGGAATTGAGGTAGCTCGCAGCTATCAGCTATCGACTCCCCAGCCGCGATCACTGCGGATGTGAGATTTTACTGACAGCTGACAGCTGAGAGCTGAGAGCTTTTCTTATGCATCGAACAACTCTCGGCGATTTCGAACTAACTGTTGTCTCCGATGGAACTTACTTCCTCGACGGCGGAGCCTTCTTCGGCGTCGTCCCGAAGACCATGTGGTCGAAGAAGGTCACGCCCGACGAGCAAAACCGGCTCGACGCAGGCCTGAATTCGCTGCTCGTGCGCACCGGCAAGAAAAACATCCTCATCGAAACTGGCATTGGCAACAAACTATCCGAAAAAATGGTGCAGATCTACAAACAGCCGGCCAAACTGCTCGACAACCTGCGCGCCGCCGGAGTAGCGCCAGAGGATATCGACATCGTCATCAATACCCACCTGCATTTTGACCACTGTGGATGGAATACGGTGCGCCATGACGGCAAGATTGCCCCGACGTTTCCGCGCGCGAAATACTACGCGCCAGAAGGCGAATGGCAATACGCCCACCACCCCAGCGAACGCGATGCCATCAGCTTCATCTCCGAGAACTACGACCCGCTGGTCGAAAGCGCCCAGATGGCGCTGCTCCGCGGGGGCGAGGAAATCTTCCCAGGCATTTCGGTGAAAACCTTTCCCGGACACACTGCCCACATGCAAGCGGTGATTGTGAGAAGTGGCGGACTGACGGCGTGCTACATCTCCGACCTGATTCCCACCAGCGCGCACATCAATATAACTTGGGGGATGGCATTCGACCTCTATCCGCTCGAGACTATCGAAAGCCGCAAGCAGTACTACGCGCAGGCGATCCCGGAAAGATGGCTAACCGTGTTCACGCACGATGACCAGACGCCCTGGGGATATGTAGAACCGGGCGAGCGGGGAAAGCTGGCGTTGAAGAAGCTCACGTAGGGACGGCCGCCCTCGGCCGTCGAGCGATCTACTTCGAAATCTCGCGAGGTTTGAAACGGCACCTTAGCTATCGGACTTCGCGGGCGGGGGCGGCCGCGCCACAAAGTTTCGCTTCGAAGAATTCTTCCACCCGCACCAGAATCTCCGCCCCGCTCTTAGCATCGTAGATCGCCTTCCGCAGCGCCGCGCCTCCGGGCACGCCGTGCGTGAACCAAGACGCGAACTGCTTCATCTTGCCTTCCGCTCCGGGCATTTCTTCTTCCAACAGCATTTGGAAATAAGTGCGGATCATCTCGTAGCGGTCAGCTTCGGTGGCCTCCACGTACGAGCCGGAACTGACATACTGCTCAATCTGCCGAAAAATCCACGGATTCGCCGGGGCCATGCGGCCTATCATCACGGCGTCGCAACCGGTCTGGGCTACGATGGCGCAGGCGTCTTCGGGCGAGCGGATGTCGCCATTGCCGATCACCGGAATCTTGACTGCCTGCTTGACCGAGGCGATCCACTCCCAGCGGGCGTTCCCGCTGTAGCCTTGCTCGCGGGTGCGGGCGTGCAGCGCAACCGCTGCCAGGCCGCAGCTTTCGGCCATGCGCGCCAGTTCGACGCAGACGATTTCGTCATCGTTCCATCCGGCGCGGAATTTCACGGTGAAGGGAATCTTCACGGCGGCGCGCACCGCTTCGAAAATTTGCCGGATCAGCGGCAAATCGCGCAGCAGGCCCGAGCCGCCATTGCACTTCACGACTTTCTTGGCCGGGCAGCCCAGGTTCAGGTCGACCAAGTCGAAGCCGAGATCTTCCACCAGGCACGCGGCATCGGCCAGCACGCTCGGACTGCTGCCGAAGAGTTGGGCCGAGACCGGGTGTTCGTCTTCGTAGAAGTGGAGGTATCGTCCGCGGACGCGCTGGTCGCGCAACACGCCGTCAGCCGAGGTGAACTCGGTCATGATCAGGCCGCATCCGCTAAGGCGCTTGATGAAGCGGCGGAAGACGGTGTCGGTGACGCCGGACATGGGCGCGAGCACGGTGGCGGGAGAGATCGTGACGTTCCCAATCCTCAGGACCGCGGGAAACATCCGAGCCTGTGTGGGGACGGGCGTCTCACACGTCCGATCCACCGCTGCATCCGCGTTGTCCCAGAACTTTTGCACAGTTTGATCTTACGTTTCTTTTCGTGGCGAAGCTATGGCCACAGGCAGCTGCCGAGCTACGCTCGGCTCGGACGGGCGAGACGCCCGTCCCCACACGAGCAAAAGCCTCCCGCAGGGGAGGCTTTCAAAAATGCGCGTTCAGCGCAGCAATTACTTCTTCGCCGCTTCGGCTTTGGCGGCGTCGCTTTTGGCGTACTTGCGGCGGAAGCGCTCCACGCGCCCGGCGGTATCCATGAGCTTCTGCTTGCCGGTAAAGAAAGGATGGCAGGCGGAGCAGATTTCTACGCCGATGTCGCCCTTGTGGGTGGAGCGAGTGATAAACGCGTTCCCGCAGGCGCAATGCACGCGGATCTCGCTGTAGTTGGGATGGATAGCTGCCTTCATTTCAATTCCTAGACCTCGAATCCAGCCATTAGATTCTACAGGAGTTAGGAAGGATTCAGCAAGGCAGGATTGGTCGTTAGTCGTTAGTCGTCGGTCGTTAGTCGTCTGTCGTTAGCGAGCCCAACCAACGACGAAACCGCCGGCAAGGATTGCGCAGCGAACGACAAACGACCGACGACCAACGACTGGTCTCAGGAAAACCTTCCAATCCAGAACCTGAGACCTGAAAGCAAAACGGCAGGGCCAACCCCCTGCCGTCTCGCCGTGCAAAAATTCTGGGCCCTACTTGCTTTTGTTGACCACTTTCTTGAGTTCGTTTCCGGGAGTGAATTTGGCGACTCTACGAGCAGCGATCTTGATGGTGGCACCCGTCTGCGGGTTTCGGCCATTGCGGGCCTTACGCTGCGAGAC
>JBEKWX010000204.1:0-7100 GCA_049512675.1 Terriglobales bacterium
TTGTTTTCCATCATGTTCTGCGTGTAGTGAAGATGGGTGGTGCAGAACATCAACGCCAGCACGCCCGCCACCGACTCCTTCGCGCTAAAACGTAATTGACCGAGCAAGCGGAATGCGACGAGAGCGGTAAGAATGTTCACCAAAATATTGGTGCTGTAGCTGACCACGATGCTGCGCACGGCAGGGTCGTCGCCATAATCCGAGAAGATGGGCCAGTGCGCAATCCACGTCCCCAGAAGATCGGCGGGCAGCATGAGCAGCGACTGGCCGATGCCATACCAGCTATAAAGACGGCCGCCACGGCCGTGCAGGCCAAACTCGGGATACTCGTTGGGAAAAACCTGCGGCTCCGAGGTCCAGAGCCAATGCGTGGTTTGCAGCCGATGCGTCGTGTCGGACGTCCCCAACTCGCCCGATTGCACCACGAACGCGAGCAACCCCGCCGTCAGACACAACAGAAAAAGGGGATCGCGCAGCCATCGTTGGAGGGGAGAAGGCATCGCCTGGATGGTAAATCGAAAGTGACAGTTTTTCAGTGAGGCGCTCGAAATTATGCCTTTGACAACCTGCGTTTCCAGAATTAGCTTGGTTGGTCCTAGAAATGGGACTGGAGGGGTATGAATCCATTGGCTCGCACGGCACTTTTCGTTTTGCTAATAATCACAGTCGCTCTCGCAGCCGACAAGACGCCGCCCAGCTATCAGCAAGGAACGATTACGGGGTGGAGCACGCAGGTGTACCAAAAATCCTATGCCAGGGATAGCGCTTCTTTAATGGGACATAAGAAGTTCTATGACCTGAAGGGGGCCGATCGGGCCTATCAGATCGCGGGAATTGATCATCCATGGCGGGGCGGGATCAGCGCTTGCGGGCCTTTCGAAACAGGGCAATCCGTGGACTACCGAATTGAAGACAAGAAGATCTATATACGCCGGGAGAATGGCAAAGAGCAAAAGTGTGACATAGCCAGTGAAAAAACCATCGAGCGCACTGGACCCGACGCTCCGTCCACTGCTGCCCCTCCCGCCAAGCCCTAGCGTGTCGTCCCGCAAGTTCTCGGTGTGAATAGAAACTGTCATCGGAGCAAAGCGAAGGGCCTAGGCATTCCGGCGCTGCGAAAAAATGCATGGGTCTTTCGCTTCGCTCAAGATGACAACCCAAACTCGTATCTGGACGAGTTAACCCACCTCCACGAGCCCATAACTGAGCGCCCAGCGCGCTCGCATTTCCCGAAGCGCCCGATCAGTCTCTTCTTTTGATATTTCAGCATTCGGCCCGGAGATCACAAACGCAGCCTCGCGTTTGGCCGCTTCCAGCAGCTGGCGATCGCGGATGATATTAGCCACGCGGAAGCTCGGAATGCCCGCCTGCTTCGTCCCGAAAAATTCGCCGGGGCCGCGCAGTTCGAGATCAAGCTCCGCGATCTGGAAACCGTCGTTCGAGCGCACCATGGCGTCGAGGCGGCGTTCGCCTTCTTCGGAAACCTTTCCACCGCGCATGAGCACGCAATAGGATTTCGCCGCGCCGCGGCCAATGCGCCCTCGCAACTGGTGGAGCTGCGCCAAACCAAAGCGGTCGGCGTGCTCGATTACCATGACGGTCGCGTTGGGGACGTCGACGCCGACTTCGATCACGGTGGTCGCGACCAGAATTTCGATCTTGCCCTGTTGAAACTCGCGCATTACATGCTCTTTTGTGTCGGCATCGAGACGGCCGTGCAGCAAACCGACATGAAGGTTGGGGAAAATCTTGTCGCGCAACTGCCGATGCATCTGCTCGGCGGCCTTCACTTCGCGCTCTTCTGTTTTCGCTGGGTTTTCCTCAATCACCGGATAAACCACGCAAGCCTGATGTCCTGCAGTGACTTGCTTGCGGACGAAGTCCCAGACTTCGGGCGCGCGCTCGTCGGGCACGGAGCGGGTGACAACTGGCGTGCGTCCCGGCGGAAGCTCGTCGAGCACCGAGAGGTCAAGGTCGCCGTAGAGAGTGAGGGCGAGCGTGCGCGGGATGGGCGTTGCCGTCATCACCAGCACGTCTGGCTCGGGATCGGTGGGCTTGGGCTCCGTGGAGCGCCGGGCTTGCCCGCCCGGCTGGACGGGCGAGACGCCCGCCTCCACACGAGGTTCGTCCGATTTCTTCATCAGCTTCAGCCGTTGCATTACTCCGAAGCGGTGTTGCTCATCCACGACGACCAGGCCGAGCTTCTCAAACTCGACGCGGTCTTGAATCAGCGCGTGCGTTCCGATGACGAGTTGCGCGTTGCCTTGCGCGATGTGGCGGCGCACGTCGCGCTTGCGGTCCTCGTCGAGCGAGCCGGTCAGCAGAACGATCCGGTATCCGGCTCGTTCGAGAATCTGGCGGGCGGAAAAATAATGTTGCTGCGCCAGAATTTCCGTCGGCGCCATCAATGCGACCTGGTAGCCGTTTTCAATGGCGATGATCGCGGCTTGGAAGGCCACGATCGTTTTGCCCGATCCCACATCGCCCTGCAGCAGCCGCCGCATGGGGCTAGGCGTCTGCATGTCGGCGGCGATTTCTTTCAGCACTCGCTTCTGGGCAGCCGTCGGATGAAACGGCAGTATCTTCTTAATTGCCTCGCGAACGCCATCGTTGAGCTGAAAGGCGATTCCGGTTTGCGCCTTCTGCTCGCGGCGCTTAAGTTCCAGCCCAAGCTCGATGAAAAAAAGTTCATCGAAGATCATTCTTATGTGCGCCGGTGTGCGCGACGATTGCAGATCGGCAAAGCTTTCGCCCGCGTCCGGCCAGTGAACTTTCCACAGCGCTTCGCGCGGAGACAACAGGCTGAGATGCGCGCGCACCGCGGCCGGGATTGCATCGGGAAGATTGGGGTTCAAATTTTCCAGCGCCCCGCGGATAATGCGGCGGAACCAGCGCGGCGTGAGCTTGCCCTGCCCGGTCGATTCGTAGATCGGAACAATCCGTCCGATCTCGAGCGATGCGGCTGCCTTTTTTTCAGCCTCTTTCTCGGCTGCCTCGGCGCCGCCCTCTTCATTAGTATTGATGTCGCCGAGAATCTCGAACTGCGGCTGCACGATCTGAAGTTCGCCGTCGCGATCCTCTTCGACCTTGCCGTAGAGCGCCACCATCTGTCCGGCCTGGAAGCGGCCCTGAAGATACGCGGCGTTGAACCAGATACACTTCAGGCGAGTGCGGCCCTGGCCGACCGTGAGTTGGAAGATGGGCATGCGGCGCGTGCGGAACAGTCCCGAGTTGCGGACTTCGGCGATCACTGTCGCCATCTCTCCGGCGCGCAGTTCGGCGACCGACCGCGGGTTCAGCCGGTCTTCGTAGCGAAACGGCAGGTAGTGCAGCAAATCGTCAACGGTTCGAATATCCTTAGCGGCAAGGACTTCGGCCAGGCGCGGGCCGATGCCTTTCACATACTGCACTGGAGTGGACGGTTCCAGCATCGTAAAGAATGTTAGCAGCCGGAGCCCCATCGCGCCCGGATTTGGCGCGATGGGGTGGAGGAGCGGAGGCTGGCTTGGCAGGACCCGGATCAAGAAATAAGATGACGAAGAATTTTCTCGACGCGCTCGTGTCCGTGCTCGCAGGCAACGCGATCTATTTCCTGCTCATGCCACATCTGCCCAGGGTGGCGCGGCATGCGCTTTTCAAGGAAGACTGGGGCCTGCTGGTGGATTTCGCGATCTGCACGGTGATCTTTGCGGCGGTGAAATATGCGCGGCGCGATAAATGATGATTGGTGGAGACGCGGCGGGCCGCGTCTGAGACGAGGCAAGCCTCGTCTCTACATGAAAGCTGCGCGGTCGCGAACTCATCAAGTAAACTCATCGCGTCATGTTAAGGTGTATCCCTTGCTGACGCCGCGCGCACCGATTGCCAGCCTGAGTCCCTACCACTCGCCCATCTTGAGCCGCGACGGGCTGAGTCTCGATCTCAACGAGAGCATGGCCGGATGCTCGCCGCGCGTGCTGGCGCGGCTGCGCTCGCTCTCGGCGGCGGAGGTGTCGATGTATCCGCAGCGCGAGGTTGGCGAGCGGCTGATAGCGAATTTCCTGCGCATCGCGCCTGAGCAGGTGCTGCTCACCAACGGAATCGATGAGGCGCTGTCGCTGCTCTTTACGAGTTATCTTGGCGCGGGCGGCGAACTCCTCTTTGCCGACCCGACGTTCGTGATGTATCCGATGCTGGGCGAGGCGCTTGGGGCGAAAGTGGTGCGCCTGCAGTCAGGCGAAGACCTGGCGCTTCCCGCCGATTTACTGGCTCGGATTTCGCCGCGCACCCGGGTGATCGCGATCGCGAATCCCAACAATCCCACCGGCTTGGCGTCGGGGCGTGCGGAGTTGCTGAAGATTGTGGAAGCAGCACCCGACGCGGCGGTGCTGATCGACGAAGCCTATTTTGAGTTTTGCGGTGAGACGCTAATCCCCGACCTGACGCTCCATCCGAACCTCTTCGTCGCGCGCACATTTTCCAAAGCCTATGGACTCGCCGGCCTGCGCCTCGGAGTGTTGACCGGCGCGCCGGAGCAGATCGGCTACCTGCGGCGGTTCAGCTTGCCATTCAATGTGAATGCCGCAGCGCTAGCTTGCGTCGAAGAGGCGCTGGCCGACCAAGCGTTCGTCCGCGAACACGTGGCACACGTGAAGGAGGGCCGCGAGCGGCTGGCGCAGTTGTTCAACGAGCTGGGCCTGCGCTTCTGGCCGAGCCAGACGAACTTCGTTCTTGTGCGAGCGGGTGCGGCCGCGCAAACATTCGTGGAGTCGATGCGGCGACGCGGCATTCTGATCCGCGATTGCTCGGCAAGCCCAGGCTGCGACGGATGTGTTCGAATCACCGTCGGGACGCCCGGGCAGATGGATGGAGTTTTGCGGGCGATTCGGGGGGCGATCGCGGAAACCCGTGCGTGACATTTTAAGGAGGTTTTTCAGTGCCACGCGGTTTCCACCGTCGTACAATACTATCCATGCGAAGAGGATCCAAGCGCGCCGCCAGTAACTCGGCAAAGATTAGCCGGATTCCGGCGAAGCCCTCAAGACTGACGCGTGACCAAGTCGCGCGCATTCGCGAACACCGGGAGGAAATCCGGCAGCGGGAGGGCATTCTTTCCGATAGCGCCATTCTGATTCGCGAGGACCGAGACTGCTGACTTTGATCTGCGTGGTGGATGCCAGCGTCGTGTTGAAATGGTTCTTACCCGAACCCGACAGTGCTGCGGCCGATCTTCTTCTCGAAAAATTCCTGAATGATGAAGTTGAACTCCTAGCTCCCGACCTCATGCTGGTGGAGGCGGCAAATGCGCTCTGGAAGCGCGCCATGATTCGTAAGGAGTTGTCCGCTGACGAGGCAACGCTCATCTATCGAGACTTGCTCACCGTACCCCTTTCTCTGAGTCCTTCAGGGGCAGTAGCGGACGCGGCTCTTCAGGCCGCACTGAAACACAACCATTCGGTTTATGATGCCCTCTACTGCGCGCTCGCCATCCAGCGGCAGTGTGATTTCGTGACCGCCGACCGGACGCTTGCCAATAAATTGCAAGGCGCGTTCCCTTTTATCGTTCACCTCTCGGCAATCAAACCATAACCCTGATCTTCCGCAAGCCATATCCGCTAATCCATAAAAGCCGGGCCGCCCTAGTCCCCGCCAGTTGTTTTTTGCGGGCTGGTTTTCGCGATGGCTGCGGCCGCGATCTGGGCGACGTCGAGCAACTCCGGCGGGGCGTCGGTGATCGCCGCCAATCCGTCGCGCAGCATCGAGTTGCAGAACGGGCAGGCCGCGGCGACCACGCTGGCGCCCGTGGCCACCAACTCCTCCGCGCGCTCCAGGTTTACGCGCTTGCCCGACTCTTCTCCCAGGAACATCAAACCGCCGCCGCCACCACAGCAGAAGCCGCGTTCGCGCGCTCGCGGCGGATCCACCACCTGGCCGAAACGCGCCAGCACGTCCCGGGGCTGGTCATAGACGCCGCGATATCGTCCCAGGTAGCAGGCGTCGTGAAACACCATGCTCTTCTGCGCAGCGGTGTCGAGTGGCAGCTTGTCGCGGTAATGGGCCAACAATTCAGTGTGGTGCTCAATCGGGATGTTGCCGCCGTGCTCCTTCCAGTCCACGCCTATGGTGCGCACGCAGTGCGGGCAGATGGAGACCATTTTTTTCACGCCGGCCTCGCGGATTTGTTCCAAATTTCCCTGCGCCAATTCGCCGAACAGATAATCGTTGCCCAAACGCCGTGCGGGATCGCCAGTGCACTTCTCCTGGCGCAGAACGCCGAAGCTGATTCCCAGGTAACGCAGCAACTCGACCAACGCCAGCAGAATCTTCCGTCCGTTCGGATCAAACGATCCCAAGCACCCCATCCACAGGCAGTATTCCTGGGTTCCATCGAAGTATGGCAGGCCGTTCTTCTCGATGAACTTTTCCCGATCCGACGGCGGAAATCCTAGCGGATTCCCCTGCCGCTCCAGCGTGACGAACATTTCGCCGCCATGACTGTTGTCCCACTTGCCGGTATTCACCGCGCCGCGCCGCAGACCCACGATCAACGGCAGGTGCTGAATGCCCACCGGGCACTGGAACTCGCAGGCCCCGCACGTGGTGCACTGGAAAGCCGCTTCCATGGAAAGATGCTCGCCCAGCAGCAGTTCGCTGCTCTTCGGCCCGAACTCTTTCAGGTAATGCCGGGTGCCCAAAACGATCTCTTTGGGATTCAGAATCTTTCCGGTGTTGTTGGCCGGGCAGTGTTCGGTGCAACGGCCACACTCGACGCAGGAGTAGGCCTGCAGGCTGGTGATCCGGGTCAGATCCTTGCCGGTGTCGAGGCCGAAATCCTCGTCGCCCACGAGCGGCGGGATGCGGCTGAACCCGTCGCGCTTCAAAAACACCGTCAACGGGCTCAGCACGAGGTGCATGTGCTTGGTGCCGGGAATCAGCGTCAGGAAAAACAGGAGCATCAACGTGTGCGCCCACCACCATGTCCAGGCCGCCGCGCTGCCTTCCGGCACCCAGAACCTAGCCAGGTAGGTGACCATCAACGCGAAAATCAGGAAAGCGATCAGGCCAGATTCCGGAGACAGCGGCTCGAGCCATTTCGGACGGATGACGAAGCGGCGCAAGGC
>JBEKWX010000205.1:0-7098 GCA_049512675.1 Terriglobales bacterium
GATAGAATGCGGCCGGAAGCATTGCCCACCGCTCCCACCACCAAGCCATAAGCAGCCAGAGTGGTGCTGGGGATGCCCACGCTCTTGGCGAACGGCACCAACTGGCTGATGACCATCAGACCAGCCGCGCAGCCAAAGGCATAAGCGATCCACATAAGGTAGAACGTCGGTGTACGCAGCACTTCGCCGGCAGTGAAGTCATAGGTGGTAGCCGCAGACTTGGAAGCCGGAGCTGGCGTCCAGCCCGCAGGCTTGTAGCCTGCCGGCGGGTTCCTGAGCAGGAACGCGCCAAATACCGTCATCACAAAGAAGATCCCGCCCAGAACTTGAAAGGTGGTGCGCCAGCCAAAGTGCGGGATCAGGTAGTTCGCGGCCAGTGGCCCAAAGATTGCCGACCCTGCGCCGTATCCGCCTACCGCCAACCCTACCGCCAATCCCCGCTTGTCGGGGAACCACTTCGCCATCACTGGGATTGGAGTGGAGTAGCCGAAACCGTTGCCCAATCCCCCGAGGACGCCGAAGAAGATGAAGAATTTGTTGAGGCTGTCGGCCTGAGAACAGAGGAAAAAGCCCAAGCTTACCAGTATGGCGCCAACCAGGGAAATCTTGAAAGGTCCAAGTTTATCCTGCAGCCGGCCAGCGACAATGAACGTCAGCGCGAAGACAACCACCGCGATGATGAACACATTGGAAGTATCAGCCCGCTTCCAGTGGAACTCCTTTTCCAGCGGGGCCACAAATACGCTCCAGGCATACAGCGAGCCCAGCGCCAGGTTCATGGAGACCCCACCGACGACGTGCCACCAACGATTTAAGTGGGTGGATGCAACATCTTCGTTAGCCACAGTTTTTCTCCTTTTACTGAAGTATGAAATGAGACCGGGGCCAAAGTATCGCTTCAAGGCGGCCGTGGCCACCGATCCTGGATATGGCGCTAGCTCTTTCTCGAATAGGCCAACGCCTCAAGCACACACTGAACAACTAAGCCCGATTGCGCTGACGACGCACGGAGTTACTTTGCCAAAAGGTGAAGAGCGGCCCAAAGTCGGCCCGCTGGTCCTGCCAGACGTGGTACTGATTTCTCGCGATATCGAACGGCGGTCCAACCTCAGGCAGAAGGCAGAACCCATAACGCGAGGGACGAAGATAGATACCTTACGTGTTACAGTCAAACTTTTCTAACCCTTAACGCCATCGCGCCATCGGCGCTAGCTCAAATCTAATCGTGCAACAGCAATCCGACTCACGGCTGCGTCTTTTGCAAAGTAGCCGTCACATTCACTACTGAATCCGGCGCTACCGTAAGCTCCCGTTTCCACTCGGCAAACCCAGGCATGGAAATGACGACGACGTGCGTCCCAGTACTAAGGCTGATCTCGGATGGCGTGCTGCCCACATATTTCCAGTCGTCGATGGTGATGTCCGCCCCGGGGGGTGTCGAATTGAAATTACACTTTACTTTCCCCTTAATGACTCCCTGGGCGGCGAGCGGCGGCTGAGCTGGCGCGGGGGCTGGTGAATTTTGCACCGGCGCCGCAGCGTGCGGAGCGGGCGCGGGAGGCGGCGAACTCTGCGGCGGCGCTGCAGCCGACGGGGCGGTCGCCGGGGCTGACGAACTCTGAGGCGACGCAACTGCGGACGCAATCGCCGGCGGACCAGCCTTTCCGCCTGTATCTACCAGCTTGTACAACTGCTTTCGCGCTTTGCCGTTGTCATCCTCGTAGTACACGGTAATGCCCTGTTTCTCTCTTCTGGCGTCGAAAGTTTCGCCCTTGGGCAACGGCGTGCACCGGGAATATTTGGACTCAGCGGTGCAACTGATACGAAACGGCGGCTTGTCGTCTTCCTGCACCAGCAAGGTATTCACCAGTGGCACGGTTCTACTGGAACGGCAATATGCGTCGAAAGTGAGTTGTTCGCAATTGTTGGGAACGCCGTTGTCGTCACGGCTCGACGATCGAGTTTCAGAATCGAGAACCTTGATCCGCATCGTGTTTTTCTGCGACGCGGCGTTCGCGAACATGGCCACCAGCAGAAGACCTGCCTGCAGGGCCGCCATTCTACGCATACTCATCAAACCAACTCCTCCAAACACTGCGGACCGCTTCTGTTTCCTACCCGGCTTTCCCGAACGATTCTGGAAGCCGGTCCCGCAGATTCGGTACATTGTGCTCCCTTGGCGCGTCCCGCACAATAGCTTTCCCCGCTGGAGGAGGTTTGGGAGGACAGACTCGCCTACGGGCCATCGCCCGAGTGGAGCCCGTCCCCATTTCTTTTCTAGCCGGTACGCTCAATCTGCACCGGCCATTTCAGTCGTCCCGGCCAGGCCCCCGGCGGGCCAGCTTTTGGCCCGCTGGGGATGGAGAGTCGGTTCTAGAACGTAAAGATCGGCCCGAATTCGGTGCGGTGATCCTGCCATTCGTTGGATGGAGTTCCGGCAATTGTGTATAGCTTGATGCCGTCGATTGCACGGGTGGCATAGAGCGACTGCTCGAAGCCGAACTGGCACCAGTTGTTGAATTTATAGTACAGGGTGGCAATAGCCGACTTGCCCATCGCCAGGGGCAATGGGGCCACGCTGTTAGGGTTGCTGGGTGAGCCGCCAATGGCGTTACAGTTCCCAGTAATGCCGCAAAAGGAGCCACTGGGGTTATTGAGGTCTCTATTATTCACCTGGTCCTTGCCGAGGGTGAGGTAAACCTGCCAGCCCGCGTTGTGACCTTTCGGGTTGGCATTGAACCAGCGGGAAAGCGGCAAACCGAGCTGGACGAATCCGCCAAACGACCGGATGGGCCGCTGCGGAGCAATCGCGGCGCTCCCGGTCGGGCATGTACCGGCGTCAGTAAGCGGGGCGGTGCAACCGAGAACGGCGCCACCGGCAGCAGCCAGCGGACCGCCATCCGCAGTGACGTACGGCCCGGATACGGCAGTCAGGTTGCCCGTGTCGGTGAAGAAAGTGTTGATTTGGCCGCCGAAGTAGAAGCGCATGTCGCCTCCGCGATAGGCGCTCGCCACCAAGGTAAACCATCGAGTGGGCAATTGCGCCACGATTTGGCCGCCCCACAGTGTGCTGGAAGCTTCAAAGCCAGTTGGAAAGGCAGACTCCAAGGAGCACGCCAGCGGTTTGCTACTAGCGGCACAGTCGGAGTATTCGGAGGGGCTGACGAAGTAGGAGCTGTTTGGAACGATCGATTGGCGCTTAGAACGGAATCCGGCCAGAGCAATTTGTGCCGGGGAAACGCCCTTGGCCTTGTCGAGTTGAAAACTCAAGGCCACTCTGCCTTCCCACTCGGGACGGTCGGCGTCGGCGCCCTCGCGCTCGCCCTCCCCAAGCTGGGCGGCGAGCCCGTTGCCGGCCGCGTTCCCGAGCTTCAGGATTTGACCTGTGCTCGGCATCATGATCCCAAATTGACCCTCAAGGTTTACATGGTTCTCCTTGCTCATCGTCTGGATGAAGCCGAGCACGAGTTGTGGCGAACGGGTGTAAACATTGCCCCAAAATGCGCCGTTGAATGTGGTTTCAAATATATTCATCAGTGCGCCGGATCCGAAAAGCGTCCAGTCCTGTCCACCTACGAACAAAAAGTCGGTGTTCTCGCTCGCGTGGTAATCCATGCGGACGTAGGCCAAACGCAGCTGCGGCATATTGCTGCGAATCGAGGAAACGTCGCGGTTGTCGACTTCGCTGAAGTTGCCTTCGAAGTCGCCCTCTATCTTGCCGGTAAGCGTCAGCTTGTTCGACATGTCCGGCCATTCGACGTTGAGCCCAAAGCGGGTGGACCGCGCCTTGACGTGGACCTCAGGATCCTTGGTTGGGCCGGTGTTGAAGGTCGAGTTAACCCCGGCATTCAGCCATATGCCGGGAAACGGGAAGTCATCGCCATCGGGGTCGCTGCTGTCATGGACGACCGACGCCTTGATGAAACCATAAGGCGCTAGCGTGATCGGGCCCGCTTTTATGCCAGCTAGGCCACCGGTCTTAGGGGGGTCGATTGGGAATACCCGGACCGGAACAAGCGCCGGGACCACCCCTGGTGGGGGCGGCGGCAGCTCGCCCGCTACCCGCCCCGGATGAGGTGTCTGCGCTTGCGGCGAGGAATCGGGATCCGCGCTTGAGCTCGAGACGTTGGCATCGCCCGAGGTCGAGGTTAGGATTGTGCTCGGCGCAGCGGGGGTGGCTTCTGCGCTGGTTGCGTTCGCGGTGTTGTCGTTTGCCGTTTTCGCGTCGTTGTTTCCCGCCATGACCGGCACGACCATGACGGCCATCACTAGAAGGCTCAACAAACACATTTTCAGCTTCAACATAGATGATGTCTCCTCGTTCCGGTTTGGCTCAGACCTTCGGCCCAGAACATGGGGTCGAAATGTACGTTGTTTTCGTTAGCGAATCTGTGACGCCGGTCACATAACGGCGTAATTGGCATCACGGGAGTTAACACTTGAGCAGCGCAGGAGCACACTCGTTATTAGAACGCGTCTAATGTATGGTTTTCTGGAGAGGGACGCTGCTCCATTCCGGGGCTAAGGCTCTCGTTTCCTGTGGCTCGGGATGAGCGGTCTTCTCGCGTCTATGAATATCGGGATTGCGACGATCTGCGCGGCCACCGAAAAAAAATTAATCGAATAATCGTACAACCTCCCAATAACGAACTCAAATGAACCAGCAGAGTTAATAGCCCGCGGTGAAAATTCAGTGCGCGAAGGGGCGGCGCGGTTGCGACACCATGGTCGCGAGCGGAGCCGGAATCATGTGCTCACAGGTTCTCGAGCACCCGCTTAAGATAGTTCCAGAAGCTTTCCACCGACGATATCTGCACGCGCTCGTTTGGGCTGTGAGGATCTACGATCGTCGGACCGAAAGACACCATCTGCATGCCGGGATATTTCTCGCCAATAACGCCACACTCCAGGCCAGCGTGCATGGCGATCAGCTTGGCGGGTTCGCCGAAGAGTTTCTTGTGCACCTCCTGGAGCTTGCGCACGATGTCACTGTTTGGTTCCGGTTTCCAGCCGGGGTACTTGCCTCCGTGCTCGACTTCGAAGCCTGCCAGACGACATACGGTTGCAACCATGCGGGCGGCGGCCAGCATGCTGCTCTCGATCGCACTTCGCTGACTGGTAACAATCTCCACCACGTCTCCCTTGGTGCTGACGGTCGCCAGGTTCGTGGACGTCTGGACCAAGCCGGCCACGTCGGGACTCATAGCCAGAACGCCATGATGCAAGCTTGCGAGCAGCGCTACTGTTTGTTTTGCGTCAGTCGCGTCCAGCACATTTTTCGGGCGTTCGGCTTTCTCGACCGTGATCAGCAGTCCGGAATCGAATCCTCCCAAGTCGGCTTTGTATCCGGCTTCGGCTGTGGCTACCAGCGATTTCAATTCACTCTCGCGCGAGGGGTCGGCTAGCACCAAGGCCGCAGCTTCGCGCGGAATCGCATTCTGCGCGCTTCCACCGTTGATCTCCGCGATTTCGATCGGAATGCGATCCAGCAAGACCTGAAGAACCCCACCCATGATTCGCAGGGCATTGCCGCGGCCTTGATGGATGTCGACGCCGGAGTGGCCACCTTTCAGTCCAGACACCTTGATCCGCCAGGCCGAGCCTGCGCTTGCGGGACGAAGCACGACTTTGCGTCGAGCAGTTGTTTTGACCCCGCCTGAACAACCGATACAGAGTGTTCCCTTCTCTTCGTTATCGAGGTTGAGAAAATACTTGGACTTCAGCAAGCCACCCTTGAATGCCGCAGCGCCCGTTAGTCCGGTCTCCTCGTCAATGGTGAAAAGGAATTCCAGCGGGCCATGGGCGATGTTATCGCTCTCCATTACGGCCAGTGCGGCGGCCACGCCGACTCCGTTATCGGAGCCCAGGGTCGTGCCATCTGCTTTCAGCCAGTCGCCATCTCTTACTACCTTGATGGGATCGGAATCGAAGTTATGAACTGTGGCCTCGTTCTTTTCACATACCATGTCGAGGTGGCCCTGTAAGAGCGCCATCGGCGCTCCTTCGCGTCCCGGCCGCGCCGGTTTCCGGATCACGAGATTGCCGGCATCGTCCTGCACAGATTCGAGACCCAGCCTGGCGGCCAGCACCCGGACGTAGTCCCGCGCTACGGCCTCCTTGGTGGAGGCGCGAGGAATTGCCGCCAATTTGTCGAAATGCTTCCATACGGGTTCAGGTTGCAGGTTCGCGAGTGCAGGTATCATGACACGCTCCGTGAGATTAAGAGGTTACAGGTTATCGTACAGCGCGAGCGCAATGCTCGTCCTTCTGCGAGAGTGTTTCTTCCATCAACTTCATGAGATTTCTGGCGAACCGAGCCCGCGCACTTCCTGTTCCAAGGAGTCGAGCCGACGTAATTCCGCTTCAACTGCGGGCGCACCCTCTTCACGAACTCTCTTGGCGCGGGCCAGCGCCTGTTCGGCGATGCGGCTGACTTCGTGTAATAACTTGCGAATCTCAGTTTCTAACTTCGCCCGGCTCTCCTGAACCCGGTTGAGAATATCGCTCTGCACACGGGTGCTGTTGAATTCGAGGAGCCTGGCGAGAAACCTTTGGGCATCGTTCTTGATGATCTTCCCTGCGCCTACCAGTCCAAGTGTCAGGTCAGCCAGCCAGCGCAGCGGTGAAGCAGGCTGCGCCACTTCGATGAAATCCAAGAAAGTGAATTCCGAGCGAACGCGAAATCCGCTTTCCGGATCGAGAGCATGGGGCATCCGCGCTAGTTCGGGAATGCCGGCATTCGCGAGTTTCTTCAGAAACTCGTTCGCCATCTCCACGAACCGCAACGCGACACGCCGGTATTCTTTCTCCGCTTCTTCCTGCTCGGGCTTCAACCAGGGCACGACATGACGTCGAGCGATTTCCTGCGCCTCGCGGAAGATGCGACGGCGGTACGATGGACCTAGCCAGGAAGATATGGATTGCAGCGCAACGTCGAGCTCCCTGTTCGCCTGCGGCATTACTTGTGCGAGAAACGACTTATGGCGGTCGACAAACATGTCTGAGAGATGCTGTTGCTCAGCCATGAAGAGATACGCTAGCTCCCGCATCGAGCGCTCTGCGTCGGCGATGGTCTGCTTCATGACAGCGATGCGGCTC
>JBEKWX010000206.1:0-8869 GCA_049512675.1 Terriglobales bacterium
ATGGCAGTTCCCGTATCCCAGATGTGGACAGTGGCTTCCTACGTTCTGCGCCAGAAGCTGGCCGGACGCAAGCGCTATCCGCTCGTGCTCATGCTCGAGCCGCTGTTCCGCTGCAACCTGGCTTGTGCGGGATGCGGCAAGATCCAGTACCCCACCCACATCCTGAAAAAAGATCTCTCCGTAGAAGACTGCTTCAAAGCGGTCGACGAGTGCGGAGCGCCCATGGTTTCGATCCCCGGTGGCGAGCCGCTGATGCATCCGCAGATCGCCGAGATTGTTGAAGGCCTGCTCGCGCGCAAGAAATATATCTATCTCTGCACCAACGCGCTGCTGCTGAAGGAAAAGTTGCACCTGTTCAAGCCCAGTAAATATCTGAGCTTCTCCGTTCACATGGACGGGCAGAAAGAGCATCACGATTTCTCCGTGTGCCGCGAAGGCGGATACGAACTCGCCCTCGACGGGATCCGCGAGGCCATCAAAGCCGGCTTCCGCGTGACCACCAACACCACTCTGTTCGACGGCGCCGATCCCAACAGCGTGCGCAACTTCTTCGACGAGATGATGGAAGTAG
This sequence comes from Terriglobales bacterium, assembly GCA_049512675.1. Taxonomy (GTDB): domain Bacteria; phylum Acidobacteriota; class Terriglobia; order Terriglobales; family Acidobacteriaceae; genus Acidiflorens. The sequence continues at coordinate 572 of JBEKWX010000206.1, forward strand.
GCGTCGAGAGCATGATGGTTTCGCCCGGATATTCCTACGATAAGGCGCCCGACCAGAAGCACTTCATGGGCCGGGCCCGCACCCGCCGCCTCTTCCGCGCCATGCTTTCGAATCGCAAGAAGACGTGGCGCTTCAACCAGTCGCCGCTCTTCCTCGAATATCTGATGGGCAAGCGCCACTACCAGTGCACGCCCTGGGGCATGCCAACCTACAACATCTTCGGATGGCAGAAGCCCTGCTACCTGCTGCAGGACGGCTACGCCGAATCGTACAAAGAATTGATGGAAACCACGGAGTGGGCCAGCTACGGCACCGAGTCGGGCAATCCGCAGTGCGCCAACTGCATGGTGCATTGCGGCTACGAACCTTCGTCGGTGAACGATACGTTCGGATCGCTGCGCGGATTCGCGGACACGGTCAAGGCGACCTTCTCGCTATATCCCGACAAAGATGCGCTCACCGATCTCGATCGCGAGACGCGCCCGGTGCACTCCTACAATCCGCTAATCCAAATAGAAACGTGTGGAGGCGGGGCTTTGCCCCGCCAGGACGGGGCGGAGCCCCGTCTCCACATGAGCCCAGCAGAAGAAAGCCGGGTATGAGCGGTCGAGAACACGGGCACGATCCTGTGCCGCACCACGGTGCTTTGGCCGCAGCGCAGCCGCGCAACGCCGATCTGCACATCAGCGACGAACTTGAAGTGGTCCCCGGATTCGAGCGCGAAAATCTTCAAGGATGGATCCCGCAACTCGCCACTGAAGCCGATATTCGAGCGGTCATAGAAAAAGCATTCGACTATCGCGGCGACGTAACCATCACCCGCAAGAATAAAGACAAAGACAAGAACGAAGAAGGATCCCAAATCACCGGATATCTTTTCGACCGTCGCATCGGCCCAACCCTCGCGACCTCCGTCGTTCGTCTGATGCTGGCGACCAGCAACGAGCGCCCAGCCATCCCCTATTCCGAAATCGCCGCCATAGCCTTCACCGGACGCGACACCGCCGCCGGCAAAAGCTACGAAGCCTGGGTGAAAAAATACTGGGAAAAGCGCGCCAAAGGCGAGAAGAACATTTCGATAGAGCCCGAAGCGCTGGAATAAGCTTCGTGTGGGGACGGGGCTCCGCCCCGTCTAAGCCGAGTGCAGCTCGGCAGTTGCCAGCGATCACAGCAATTCTGGGTTCGCTCTAGAATGACTTCCATGCTAGTGCTCGCTTCCGCCTCCCCGCGTCGCCAGGAATTATTGCGCAGCGCGGGCCTTTCATTCGAGGTGCAACCCGCGGATATTCCAGAAAGCGCGCTCCCCGGAGAAGCCGCGAAGGACTGTGCCGAACGTCTGGCGCGTGACAAGGCGCTCGCGGCAGCGAGTCAACGTCCGCATGATTTCATACTCGGCGCCGACACTGTAGTTGTCGTCGATGGCCAAATTCTAGGCAAGCCCGCCGATGCCGCAGACGCCGCGCGCATGCTGCGCCTGCTTTCAGGAAGCGAGCATCAGGTGATTACGGGAGTGTGTTTGGTGGTCAACGGTCAGCCCTCGGTGGCAAGTGAAACGACGGTCGTGACCATGAGTGAGCTCACGGAAAAAGACATCACCGACTACGTCGCCAGCGGTGAGCCAATGGACAAAGCAGGAGCCTACGCGATTCAAGGCATAGCTTCCCGCTGGATTCCGCGGATCGAAGGGGATTACAGCAACGTGGTGGGACTGCCGGTAGCGCTGGTATTGCGAATGTTGCGCGAGCGCGCTAGCGAATATTCGTAGAGACGCGATTTGTCGCGTCTTCGGGCGCGGAGTGAGACGGGGCAAAGCCCCGTCTCTACAGAGAGGTTAGGCGGCAGGCGGCTTGGGTGTGTCTTTTGGCTTTTCTTCCGGCTCTTTCATCGAGGCCTTGAAATTCCGGATGCCTTCTCCCAGCCCTTTGCCTAAGTCAGCAAATTTGCTCGGTCCAAAAAGCAGCAGCGCGATGCCGATAATCAACAGAATATGCAGCGGCTGAAACAGTCCCTCACCCATAAACCCTCCAGTTTTCGCACTCGAATGCGCCGAGCAACCCCTGTGCAAATTCTAGGCTTCCCTCAATCCGGAGTCAAAGAACTCCAATCACTTTCATGGCATGCCCCGAACCGCACGCCCGCTTATGACCGTTCAGTCAGGCCCGCTCGATCAGCCCGGCAATGAGCGCGGCCCGGCGTGGCAACTCCGAGATCAGGATGTGCTCGTGTGGGGCGTGCGCTCCGTCGCCCACGGCGCCGAGGCCGTCCAGGGTTGGGATTCCCAGACCAGCGGTGAAATTTCCATCGGAGCCGCCGCCCACTGCGGCCTCGCCCAGCTTCCATCCCAGTTCGCGCGCGATGGCAGCGGCCTGCGCGTATAACGCTGCCACTCCGGCGGTGCGTTCCAGGGGCGGACGATTGATGCCTCCCGTGATCTCGATTTTGCATTTGCGATTGAAGGGGCGCAGGCTGCGCATCTGCCTATCAATTCCGGCCGCATCTTTCATGCGCGCGATGCGAACATCGACCTGCGCCGCCGCTTCGGCCGGAACCACGTTGGTTCGCGATCCGCCGCTCACGACGCCGACGTTGACCGTCAAGCCTTTCTTCAGATTGGTGAAGCTGGAGATTTTTTCGATCTGACGCGCCAGCTCCAGAATCGCGTTCACGCCTTTCTGGAAGTCGAGGCCGGCGTGAGCAGCCTTGCCGGTGACCTTGACGAGGTATCCGCCAACTCCTTTGCGCGCCGTTTTCACGGCGCCCTGGGATCCATAGGCAGGCTCGAGCACGAGCACAGCCGCAGCTTTTTTCGCCAGCGACTCGGTGATCGCTCGCGACGAGTCGCTGCCCGCTTCCTCGTCGGAAACCAGGAACACGGTCACGGGGCGCGGCAATCCGTCTTTATGCCAATCTTGCAAGGCCGCGAGTGCGTGGAGCATCAGGGCGATGCCGGATTTCATATCGAGGACGCCGGGTCCAGTCAGCTTGTTGTCCACGGCGCGGCATGGCATGGCGGCGAGTGTGCCCAACGGATAGACGGTGTCGTAATGTCCGAGCAACAGCACCAGCTTCGCTGTGGACTTGCCGGGGAAGTCGAAGTCGATTTGCAGGTGATTGCCAAAGTCTTTCGCCGGATGGACGCGAACGTTGACCTTGACGTTGCCGCCGAGTTGGGAAAATTTCTGGGCGACGGCCTCCGCCATGCGATCTGCGGCGGCTTTATTGTCGCTGGGAGATTCGATTTCGACCAGTTCGCGGATGGTCGAGACGATCTCATCACGCCGCTCGTTGAAGTAGGCTAGACGGCGCTGCGCTTCGGCGCTCGGGTGCATCGGTGCTTTTCTGGAAACCGGATTCACGATCGGCTGTTCCTCGGGGGCTGACGCCCCCTTTTTCTAAGTTAACACCGTTACAGTGCGATGCGTCATCTGGCGGAGGGACGGGCGTCTCGCCCGTCTCAGGCAATCGAAGCTCGGATTCCGCTCACTCAATTCGGAAGGGGCATCTACGAAAGAGCTAATCCAATTATTCTTCGGGCGGTTCGGGGTGCAAGCCGTCGCCGGGGGCGAGTGGAAGGCGGGAAGCTCCGCTGAGGATGCTGCGTTCCTGCGGTGAGAACGCGTTCCTGTACTGGTCGGAGTTGATGAGTTGGTCGCGCTGTCCGGGCGTCAGGCCGCGCATGCTGCGGATTGCGCGGTTGACGGCCTGGCGGCGGTCGGGCGGCAACTGCTTGAACTGCTGAAAGAGCTGGCGCGCCTGCTGCTTCTGGGTAGAAGTCAAGTGCTCCCAGGTTTCCATGCGGTTGAGGACGCGTTCCTGCTGCTGCGGAGGCAGGCTGGAAAAATGCTGCAACCGGTTTAGCAAGCGGGCTTGCTGTTGCGGCGGAAGCCTGCGGAACTGGGGATCGTTTTCGAGTGCGCGGCGTTGCTGCGCCGGTGGCAGATCCTTATAGCGGCGGAGCCAGTTTCCGGCGTGGCCGGGCTGGTTCTGCGGCGTGCGGGGTTGATAGGGGCTGCTGGCGCTGGGACGATCCTTCTGAAAGTAATGCCATTGCCCGTCCGACTGCTGCGATTGTGGGCGCTGCCGCTGTGGTGCATACGGGGATTGGGCGAACGATTGGGCGAACGACAGCGTCAGCAGAAGCGCTGCCACACAGCCCGCAATTTGAATTCTTGCCCAGCCCACCATGCCTTGGTCCCTTGTTACTGGTCTTACCTTGCCTGCGAATCTCACGGATTCGCGGTTACGTCGTCCTGTACCTGCAGATCGTCGAGCACGTCGAAATCGGCGTACAAATCATCGTTCCTGTCCAGTGCCTGCAGATCGCCGACGGCGGTTCCCGGCTCGACCGGCAGACCGAGGGATGGAGGTTTGGTCGCGATGGTTTCCGGTTGAGAGATGTAAGACTTGTTGCCGACCACCAGCACTCCGGCAACGATTACGGCAGCGAGCGACATAGCCCACGCCGGACGGTGCAGCCAGCTGAGCCATGCTGCATGCGGGCGCGCCATTTCTTCGCGGAGCCGCGCCTGCAGGCGGGTGTCGAAATAGGGCGACGGCTCGGGCGCTTGCCACTCATCGAGCAGCGCCATGGTTTTCTGCAAGTCGCGAAGATGGGTGGCACAGTCGTTACAGGATGCGATGTGGCTACTGACCTCCGGCTGCAGTGTTGTTGCGTCCATGCCAGAGGCCAAGTCCGGCAACAGTTCGCGAATTTCGTTGCAATTCATACTGCCTTCCTCTACTTCCCCGAAACGAACTCTTTCAGCTGCTCGCGCAACGTTTCGTAGGCGCGGAACAGCAACGACTTGGTGGCGGACTCGCTCAGCTTCAGCACGTCCGCAATCTGGCGATAATCCATCTGCTGATACTTGTGCATGATGACCGCCATGCGCTGGCGCTCGGGCAGCGCATTTACTTTGCTGCGGATCGCCGCCAGCCGCTCCCGCTTCAAGATCTCCTCTTCCGCGGTGAGCGAATCGTCGGCTAGGTCGGGCGTCGTGCCCGTTTCCCGGTCCGGCTCATCGAGGCGCACGGTGTTTTCCGGACGCTCGTGGCGCGTGTCGCGCGCGTGGTTGACGGCCAGGTTGGTCGCGATGCGATACAGCCAGGTCGAGAACTTGGCGCTCGGCTCGTAACTGGTGCGCGAGCGGTACACCCGCAAAAATACTTCCTGCGCCAGCTCCTCGGCGGTCGACGGGTTGTGGCACATGCGGTACATGAAACCCACCATCGGCCGGCGATACTTCTGCACCAAGTAAGCGAATGCGGGTTCGTCGCCCGTCTTCACCCGCAGCATCACGTCGACGTCGGAAACGGCGTCGCCTGACCGGACGTCTGAACTAACGGCGGAATTTGCCATGGCATCGGGCGCAGACGGAGACTTCGCCCCCGTAAGGTTCGGCAGCCCGCCACCCAGCATTCCGCGATCCAGCAGTCCGCCACCCAGCAGTCCGCTATCAATGGCCACGCTGCTCACATCTGTAGAAACCCCGTTCGAGGGCGAAAGTTGCGCCTGTTCGGGAGCTGGAGGGCCGGTGGAAGTGTTTTCCCGTGAATCACTTGCGGATCGAGCGTCGGGGGTGTCGGAGGCCGCCATGAAGGGGTGATGGAAAGAGGCTACCGGGAGCGGCGAAGGCGGTCAAGAGGGTGCTTGGACACCGAAGTTACGGGCACGACACGCTGCGTCAGTCACACAGGTTTCAACTACCACCGCGTGACCACGCCTCCCACAGCACGTCAAAAGAGCGACCCTCGAACACCGAAGCCAACCCGCTCCTATTAAACAAATCCCTTATGCGCTGTTTTGGATTGGAAATCTCCAGATCGCACTTTGTCCTTCTCGCATGCATATAAACACTAATAAGCGCCCCGAGACCGGCACTATCGACGTAGTCTACATTCGTCAGGTCTAACACGATGCGCTTGCCCTCGGCGATCAGAGTGCGCAGAGTGGTCTCCAGCGTAGCGGCTGTTTCCAGTGTGACCCGACCCGTCGCACGGACAGTCGTTTCTGAGTCTTTCTTCTCCGTTTCGAGTTTCAGTTGGGGACCGCGACTAACCGGATCGGCAGCCATGGCAGACCTCCTGGTCGTTGCCTTCGAAGTAAACCCGCATCGTTATTGTGGGCTCCTCTGGAAAGACGCTGACCGCCAACTTGGTCGATTCCTTCCAAGGGAATCGGATGTGGGCTCCGACTTAATTGAGTAAAGATATATCAAACCCTCGCAAAGTCAAGCCGAAGTCACGATGGACAGGTAACGTTCAGGCAGTCAGTGAACAGAAAAAGCAGGCGCAAAGCAGGGTCGTGAGCTGGTTGGCCCCCAATGGCCCCACGATGCTAGAATTACGTACCGCAACTTGTTGACCTGTAACGGCAGGGCGCTTAACTCAGCGGTAGAGTGCCATCCTCACACGGTGGAAGTCGTAGGTTCAAATCCTACAGCGCCCACCATATCAACCCCGAGAGCCCAACCCACAACTCAACCCACAATCCAGTTCTCACTGGATCATCTCCGAGGCCATCCCCAATTCTTTCAGAAATGCGCCTTGCGCGGCCCGTGTTTCATCACCGTCGCCCTGGGTGTAGATATCGAGCGTCGTTTGAATGCGTGAGTGGCGCAGGATGGTCTGCACGGTCTTCGGTTCCACCTTGGCTTTATTCACTAACCAGTGGCTGAGGCTGTGCCTCATATTGTGAAGGCCAAAGCGATGCCCATCAGGAATCTGCACACCCGCCTTTAGAGCTGCTGGCCGGAGATGGTCTGCAACAAAAACGGCGGGAGATAGCGGCACACGGCCCTCTGCCATCAGCGACGGGAATACGAAATCCGTCGCCTTGGCGTAAGGCGTTTGTGCATGCCATTCCTTCAGGTGATAGGCAAGGGTAGGGTGAAGAGGGACGTGTCCTTCTGCCTTACGCGTCTTCGTTGGCCCGTCTTTGCCCCGAGACCAGCGTTTGGTGATTGCGATCTTTGCCTCTTCCCAGAGCACGTCACTCCATCGAAGAGCAAGCAGTTCCGAAAAGCGCAGTGCAGTCGCCGCACAGGTCAGCACCAGGATGCGATGCAGGACGTTTGGCAGTCTCTGGATGATGGCCAGAGTCTGCTGCGGAGTGACCAGAATCGCCTTGTAGCTGGTCGCACAGCGTGTTTCGACCGGCAGCACGGGATTCTTGCTGACAAGCTCGTGCAGGATGCCAACCTTGTAGGCGCGCAGCATGGTGCCGCGCATCTTGGAGATCGTCGTCCAGGCAAGCTCGTCATCGTCATGAAGCGATTTCAGCCAGCGCTGAATATCGAGGGGTTTGATGTCGTCCGCGATTTCCTTTCCCCAACGGGGAATGAGATAAGCGCGAACGATGTGTTCTGTGTTAAGGACGGTGCGTTCGGTCTTGGGACGGACAGCATCCGCACCAAAGTCGTTTTTTAGGTATTGCTCACAAAGAGAGCTGAACCGAATGCGACCGGGGCAGGGCGCTTCGTTGATTCTGACGAGCAATCCGAGTTTGTCCACTTCACGCCATGCGTCTTTTTCCCTCGGGAAATCCCGAACGAGACCCACCTGCATGATGTTTTCCACTCTTCTGCCGTCCGAAGCTGTGACCCGGTGACGCAGCACCCAGGTGGCTCCTTCCTTGCGTTTCACTGCTTTCAAACTTCCTCGCTGATAAGCCATGTTTCCTCTTTTCAGCGGGGACTGCCAGATGCAGGATCGCACAATTCCCGCAATTTTGGATCGCTGTTTTTGCCCGCAATCGCAGCCCCCAGTTCCGAGAGCCGGAACACCCAGATTTTCCGGACAGTCCCCGTCCCGAGCGCATACGCCCCCGCGATGCCGTTGCGCGCGAGCACCAGCAAATAGCGGCGCTTGATGGCGAGGAAACTTGCGGCTTCTTCAGCGGATACAAAGGGTTCAGTAGGCATACCTGGTTGACCTCCTGTGTTGCCAATCTCGCGATGCTCTCCTGCGCCAACTCATGGGCGCGGCCGTTCGGAGGCCACCACTGCCGTACTCGGCTGGTCAAGTCTGTACGGGACCGGCGATGTTAGCCAACTTGACCAATTCCTGCCGCCGTGTCCAATAACTTCTCGTTATAACGTTATTCCTACAGGTTATGAAAAACGGCTCCACGCCGATTCGGCGCACGAAACTCTCGTGGACCAAGCCGTTACGCGGATGCGTAGCTTATTGACAAGGCGAGGCTTACGAAGGAGAAAAATCATTCCACCAAAGCGCCAAAAAATCTTGCAGTGGCGGTAAACGCGGCCGTGTCCCGGTGCTATTCAGACCCGTCATAGC
>JBEKWX010000207.1:0-7014 GCA_049512675.1 Terriglobales bacterium
CGTAGATGGGTCACAGAGAGTTCCTCCTCTGCGCCACAAACTAGCTCAGATCAACTCGACCGTCGGCTCAGCAAACACGCGAATGCGTCCTCCGCAACGCGGCTTCGTTCAAGTCGGCTTCTAGGAAATGATCCGTCGATCTCCTCCAAGCCCGTCTCTGGACCGCCACGCGAAGCGCCGACGGGCTCCTGGATTACTTCCGCATTGCCGACCACTTTGAGTTGACACGGCCCTTGCTGCTGCCGTCGCCAGGGCGACTCGCGACGGCTTGATCCTTCATGATCGACCCGACCGAAAGAGAGGTGTTCCACCACCCCGTGACCGCAGCGGTGTTAGAAAACCAGCCGAGAGTCGCTCCTGTGAAAACCCGATGAAGAACGGACTTCTGGACGCCCATTGATGGCGTTAGGAATGGGTAGTTTTCTAACCCACGTTCTTGCGTTTGTCTTGCAAATCGCGGACTGAGGATTGTTTCCGGTTTACCAACAAACCGCCAATAACCGGCTCGGTTCTGGGATTGTGAGGGTAATGAGGCGATTTTCGCCAACACCGGAGAGCAAACTCTCGGCGAAGATACTCCTCAGCCTTTTCTCGTAACCATGCTACATAAAGTATCGCGAAAAGAACGGCCCAGAGGGAAGACCCTCGATGTACCAGTTCAGGCTGAGGCAGGACATGGCGGTTTCCCTTTTTTCTGTGTACGCGCGGGTCTGCCCCACTACACTTAAACAGATATAGCCATGAAGAAGAGCCTGCCGTTGTTGCTTCGCCACGCAATGTATAACCTGCGAGGCGGCTTCCTGATCCGCCCCCTGACCATCGCGGTGGCGCTGGGGTGCGCGGGCGCGTTCCTGTCGTGGTTGGAAGAGGAGTTCCCGGCCGTCAGCGCCTGGGTGCCCGTCGTCCTATTCCCCTCGCACGCCGACCCGCAAATCGCTCAAATCATTCTGGCCGGCATCGCCGCCTCCATCATGACGGTGGTGTCGATCGTGTTTGCCATCCTGTTGATGACGCTCACCCTGGCCTCGATGCAGTTCTCCCCGCGTATTATCGTCAGCTTTTCCAGGGACCGCGTAACGCAATGGACGCTCGGCATCTTTCTCGGCACTTTCTTGTACTGCGTGGCGGCGCTTCCGGCGGCGCGCTCGCTACCTTACCCCTTTGCGCCAGTGGCCACCGTCCTGGGCGCGATGGTGCTGGCACTGGTCTGCGTTGGTTTGCTGCTCTTTTTCATTCACCACATCTCGCAGGCCATCAGCGTGAATCACATCGTCGACAGGATCGCGGAAGAAACCGAAGCCATGATCGATGAGATTATGCCCTGGCCGCACTTGTTGGACCACCATGTGAAGGATGCTGAACCGCTCCGGCCCAACCCGAGCGAGGTGGCCATCTTGAGCCATGACTCCGGCTACATCCGCTTCGTCGATACGCGACGCGTAGTTGCCCTGGCGAGGCACTATCACGTCACTATCCGCGTTCTGCGCCGGGTCGGCCACTTCGTTCCGGCGGGGATCCCGCTGATGATGGCCTCAAAGGGGAACCGTCTGCCCTCCGAAGGAACCGCCGAGCTGCTGGCTGCATTCGACTTCGGCCCAACCAGAACGTTGCAACAGGACGTGGAGTTTGGCGTCCTGCAGATTGTCGATGTTGCTTTGAAAGCGATCTCGCCTGCCGTCAACGACCCCACCACCGCCATTAATTGTATCGATCAGTTGAGCCGCATACTGATCCGCTTCGCCTCCCGAGAGCCGCCGGAGGATCTGCTCTACGATCCGCCGGGCATCGTTCGCGCCAGCATTGCGTGGATCCACTTCGAACGCCTGCTGGAGGCAGCCTTTGAGCAGATCCGCATGTATTCGAAGACGGACGTGGCCGTCAGCTTGCGGTTGCTGCGAGCCCTCGGTGACATCGCCGCCTCGACGCCCGATGCGGAGTTCCGCCGGATAGTCGTCGAGCAGGGAATGCGGACAGTGGCAGGCTGCGCCGAAAAGCTCGGTGAAGAGGAACTGAAAGAGTTGCGCGCCCGCCAGGCCTCGCTGGAGAGCTTCACCGCGATCCCGCAGCCAATCTCGCAGCCGCAGCCATAGATTGCGGCTCTCTGGTGCAGGTGATGCGGCCACCAGATTCGCACACGCTCTATCGTTCTATCTGCCGAAAAGCAATCGTTCCAATAGAGGACCAACCGCCAAAGCAGGTAAGTAGCTCAGGGCCACCATCGTTATCAGACAGGTAGTGAGCAGGACGCCGAACGAAAGAGAATGGGTCGGAAGAGTTCCCGACGAAGAAGGCGTACTTCTCTGACGACCAAATAGATCTGCAAACGCCAATGCAGGAATCGCCAAGCCGAACCTGTCCACCATCATCGCTAATGCTGTAGTGAGGTTGTAAAAAGGAGTGTTCGCATTCAGACTGGCAAAGCTTTGGCCATTGTTGGCGAAGCAGGAAGTATAAGCAAACAGAATCCCCGTGAAACCGTGCGGGCCGCCGTTGACCGTCAACCCGGACAGTCCCGCCCTGGTGCTCACGGCAACGGCGGTGAGTGGCAGGACGACCAGCGGCGCGGCCAAAGCATACAGCATGATCATTTTGTTCTCGCAGGGCCCTATCTTCTTTCCCAGGTATTCAGGCGTGCGGCCAACCATCAGTCCGGCTAGAAACACAGCGATCGCAGCGGCCATGACCATGCTGTAAAGGCCAGTTCCCAGACCTCCGAATACGAGCTCTCCCAGCAGCATGTTGACTAGCAAAACCATGCCCCCGATCGACGTGTAACTGTCGTACATCGAGTTATAGGATCCCGTGGCTGTGTTTGAGGTAACAACGGCCGTGAGGGTCGAACCGCCTCTCAGCGCCTTCATTCGCGGATTTGAACGGGGACGGGAAACCGGATCTGATGCTTCTTGATGAAGGTTACAACGGGGAATACTTTATCACCACGATGCTGAATGACGGCACAGGGCGATTCGCTGCCCCAGTAGCCTCAGACGCGGGAGCCAGCATTCCCTCTCAATGGATGGGCGATTATAGACTCGGCGATTTCCGCAACACTGGTCGCCTTGATTTTGTCGGAATCGGTCTGGGACTGAGCTACACGACGGGCACGCAATACATTCTCTTTGCCCCGGGCAACGGAGACGGGACATTCGGCAAAGCTACAGTTGTCGCGACACCTGGAGCCGAAGGCGAAATGGCTGTTGGCGACTTCAATGGCGACGGAAAACTTGACTTTGTGGCGGTTGGCGCTAACCCCAACGGGGCGGGCTGGGTTCTGACCACCTTTCTCGGCAATGGCGACGGCACCTTCCGCAACGGCGGAAGCCTATCCTTCACCGATTCGGCCGCGGACATGGCCCGCGTTTTCGCCGGGGATTTCAATCGGGACGGCAAACTGGACGTTCTCGTCTACGATACCGGCAATGGATATTTCACAACTGGTTCCTATGTCTGGGAGTTTGTCGGCAACGGAAATGGGACGTTTCAGGCTGGCAAGCTGCTGTTTTCCGCTTTTCAGCCGATGACGATGGCCGACGTTAATGGCGATTCGTGGCTCGACATCGTGCGCTATGACTTCATGTGGCCGGATGGAACGACTGAAACGTTAGGGCCGGCGAAGTTTACGACTTACCTTGACCAGCCCTCCGGAACTTTTGCCCAGAGCAGTTCCTACGCGCCCTACGGCGGGATACCGTTGCAGGCGCCGCCTTACCTGCAATTTGGCGATCTGATGACGTCATCGATGATTGCCGACCTGAATGGAGACGGAAAACTCGATGAAGTTGCATTTCAACAACCGCCTCCTGCGGGCGGCGATGTCTACGCCCAGATCCTGATGGGCAATGGCGATGGCACGTTCACGCCGACTTACGACGTGTTCGATTTTCAGAAGATCTTCGGCTTTCCGGCATATGCTCACATTCTGGACGGGACAAGCTTTTCCGCCCTGCTGGAAATCGATGGCGCTACCTCGTCCATGCACGTCTTCAAGGGAGGTCCAGCGCCCGCGTTGCAGCTCGCTTTGGAGCAAAGTCAGGTCACCGGGAACACGGGCTGCGGTTGGGTATTCCTGAACCTTCTCAGCGGCTCAGACAGCAATGTTTCGCTCTCTTCCAGCGTGTCCGGGGTGATTCTTCCTTCATCGCTGACAGTCCCCGCAGGATCGTTGAGCCAGCAGTTCTGTTACACCTTGATTTCCACATACGACTGGCATCAGGTGTTCGATATCCGCGCACAGTTTGACGGCGATACCGCCGTCGCATATGCCTCGCAAAGTTACGTCGTCGGCTTCTCCGAAAGCCTCTCCCCAAGCACCGATCAGGCTATCTATCCCGGTCAGAGTACGTCGCCGGTTACAGTGAGCTTGACGTCGTCTCAGGGGTACACTTCGACAGTCGAGCTCAGTTGCGCTGGATTACTGTCGGGCGAAACCTGCACCTTCGGGCAAACTACGCTGGATGTTTCTCCGACACAGGTAGCCAGCACTACCGTCTTGGTGAGTACCTCGGCGAGCACGCTGGGGAACGGCGCCGTTCTCATCGTGGCCTCCGACGGCAACATCACAACACGGCAGGCGCTTAATGTCTCCGTGGTGCCTTTGCTGGTGAATGGTTCAGGCCTGGTGGAGACAACGTCTCCTGGCAGTAGTACAGGCCAGATCATCATCAACGGGATTCCTCCCTACACGCCAAGTTGCTCCGGGCTGCTTGCGGGAGTAACTTGCTCGTTCTCAGGCAATCAGCCTCCATATCCCAGTCAAACGACGCTGACTGTGTCAATGAACGTCCCTTCCGGGATCACGCCGGCAAACTATCCATTTAGTCGAAGTCGCGAGCGGCCCCATGCAGGCCTCCGTGCCTTTCACTCTCTCCATCGAAGATTTCAGTCTGCAGCCTCCCGTTTCAGGCAGCGCGTGGGTGCCTCCCGGTGGCTCTGTCACTGTGAACGTGACTGCGCAATCCATCAATTCCTTCAGTTCGCCCATCGACGTGAGCTGCACGCTGGCCACGGGCACGTGCACAGGAGGCTCCTTCCCGGTTAGTCCGAACGGGACCCTTATCAATCTCGCAGTATCCGAGCCCTCAAATGCTCCCCCTGGCAGTGAAACACTGACCGTAACGGGCACCTACGGACCTATCGCTCACACTATTTCCTTCCCGTTCTATGTCGCAGATTATAGCGGCACACTCAGCACTCCGACGCTGACCATACCGCGCGGAGGCAGCGGTACGCTCACAGCCACAGTGAACGCGACGCCCGGGTTTGTCGGCAGCGTGACGTTTGCCTGTAGCGGCACCGCACAACTGACTTGTAGCTTCTCGCCCTCGACGGTAGAGCCCACCGCGACCAGCCACCAAACAACGAACATGACTCTCACGGCAAGCTATTCAGCCTTCGCGTTTCCAACTAGGCGGAGTGACAGATTCTTGCCGTTTGCGTTGATCTTTCCATTCGGATTGGTTTTCGGAATTGCAAGTAAGCGACAATCCTGGACGATGCATGCGGTTCTCGGACTGCTTCTATTTATGCTTACCCTGACGTTATGGTCCTGCGGCGGGAGCAGTAGTCCAGGGGGCGGTGGTGGCGGTTCCAACAACTACACGATCACTGTGAACGCAATTGCCACAGGCACGAATACTACTAGAACTCTGGGAACGGTTAACGTCATAGTGACGCACTGAAACTGCGCACCCGCCTTGATCGAAGCTGACTGTTTTCGAAAGACTGGATCGAGCTTCAACCCAACAACCGAACCGCTGATTCTGGCCGGATGACAGGCAACCCGGAAGTTATACCCCCCAACAGATTCTCAACCACGCTGTCCCGAAGTCGGCTTGGGGGCCATGACCAGCCTTGTCAGGGGTCTTCCAGTCCAAGATGGTCGTTTACCGCTTGGCTGAGTTTCTGCTTGCAGCCGAGGTAGCGCTCCGTTGTCTGAACGGATACATGTCCTAGAAGAAACTGAATCTGCTCAAGTTCTCCACCCGCCAGATGGCATAGCCGCGCACAGGTGCGCCGCAGGTCATGGGGAGCAAGATTCTTGATGTCGGCACGCTTTGCGGCCGCCTTCACGATGTGCCAGATGGCTTTAGGTGTAATTCCTGCGCCCCAGATCCTACCGAGTCGACTTACTCGGCGGAAGATTGCGCCGCTGTTTATTCCTGCCGCTCTCATCCATTCATCGACGGCGCGTTTCGTCCACGTAGGAATGGGAACGGTACGAATGTGTTTTCCTTTGCCAATCAAGTCAGCGATCACCCAATGCTCCTCGCGCACCTGGAAATCTTCTGTTCCGAGTCCAGCCAGTTCGGCCCGTCGCAGTCCGCATCCGATGAGCAGCGCCAGAATCGCGCGATCACGTTTGCCTCTGAGGCTGTCTGAAGGTTCACCTAGTAGAGTTCTAGACTGATCGACGGTTAACCAGTTGCCGACGCGAACGCCCAACCGCTTTGCTCCTTTGACACGCCGGATTCCGGCGGCCAGATCCGGGCTCAGAAGACCAGTATCGGATGCTTCATAAGCGAGCCGCCTCACGGCGGCTAACGCACGTTGATGGTGGAGGGGGCGAGGTTCTTCTGTTCGAGAAAGAATCGATAGCGAAGAACGACAGACCGGTTGAAAGCCAAACGCGGTTCGGAGCAGTACCAACCGATGAATTCATCGATGGCATGGCCGTAGGATTCTTGCGAACTGACCGCTGCGAGCGAGTGAAGGACGGCGTTCTTCGACTGCTCTAAGTCTGGAAGCCGAAGTATTGTTTTAGGTTTGGGTCTTGATATCTTCCGGTGCGCCATACTGGCGGCCCTCCTGCGCCGCGATCAGTATGGTCGTTCAGTTGGAGGCTGACGGTCTAGAAGCGCGTTTCTGGACAGCGACGAAGAAGCGTTGACGGGCTCCGTATTTCTGCGCTATCGCCGACGATTCGAGATCATGCACGTGACTTGTGTAATGAAAGTCCGCCTCTGTCATCCTGGTTCAGGTCTCCACTAACTTTATAATTCCGCTGTGACCAGGCCA
>JBEKWX010000208.1:0-8552 GCA_049512675.1 Terriglobales bacterium
GTACGTCGGAGGCGTGGCGCATCTGCGTCACGATATTCCGATGGCTGAGCATCGCGCCCTTGGGAGGTCCGGTCGTCCCCGAGGTGTAAACCAGGATGGCGAGGTCGTCGAGTCCGCGAGAAGCAACCATAGCGTCCCAATAATCCTCGCGTCCCGCGATGCGGGTGCGTCCCTCCGCGAGAAATGCCGCAAGCGAGACGCACATTGGGTCGGCAAATTTGGCCAAACCTTCCATGTCGAAGATCACGATGCGCTCGAGCGTCGGGCAGTGGCCACGTACTTCCAGCGCCTTGTCGAGCTGCTCGTCGTCTTCGACGAACAGCACGCGAGTGCGGGAATCGTTGATCAGATAATCGATCTGCTTGGCTGAATCAGTCGGGTAAATGCCGGACGAAACACCGCCAGCACAAAGGATGCCCATGTCGGCGTAACACCATTCCGGGACGGTATTGGCGAGCACAGAGGCGACATCACCGGGACGGAATCCAAAACCATCGAGAGCGAAGGCAATTTCCTTGGCGCGCGCCAGCCAATCGTTCCAGGTGATGGTCTTCCAGATGCCCAGCACTTTCTCGCGTAGCGCCGGCCTACCGCCGCGCGTCGCAACGGCCAGCAGAAAGCTCTTGGGCAAAGTCTCGGCGACCGTCAGGACCGCGGGTTTAGCCATGGCACGTTCCGCAACGGCGATCGTGGTAGCGCCCCGGGAGGTGAGCGAGCGCAGTCATCGCCAGGTCTTCCTTCGCTTCCAGCGGCGCTCGCCGCGCGCACCGATCTCCCTGGCGCCGAGATAGAATTCCTGGATGTCACGGCTTGCCGCAAGACGCGCGCACGTGTCGGCCATGACAACGCGGCCGACCTCAAGCACATAGCCGTAGCGCGCCGTCTCAAGCGCCATGCGGGCGTTTTGTTCAACCAGCAGGATCGAGATTCCCGCCTCGTCATTAAGCCGGCGCACGATTGTAAAAATCTCCTTGACGAGAAACGGCGCAAGCCCGAGGGAGGGCTCGTCGAGAAGCAACAGCTTGGGGCGGCTGAGAAGGGCGCGGCTGATCGCAAGCATCTGCTGCTCGCCCCCCGATAGGTGCCCCGCGCGCTGATTAAGACGCTGCCTGAGCCGCGGAAAATATCCGAACAGGCGTTCGCGATCGCGCGCCACCGCGTCCGGGTCGCCGCGCAGGAATGCGCCCATCGCCAGGTTCTCGCTCACGGTGAGGAACGGAAATACCTCGCGGCCTTCGGGCACATGGCTGAGACCTAGCCGCACAATCCGGTCCGGGTCCATACCGTGGATCGGCCGACCGTCGAACTCGATCGCCCCCTTCTGCGGATCGAGCACGCCGGAAATGGTCTTGAGAATGGTCGTCTTGCCGGCGCCGTTGGCGCCCAGAACGGTAACGATCTCGCCCTGCGGCACCTCGAGGCTTACGCCGCGCACCGCCATGATGCGCCCGTAAAAGGTCTCGAGATTACGGACCGAAAGCAGCGGCGCCGGATCAGCCATGATTATCCTCAGGTTCCGAGATACGCCGCGATCAGGGCGGGATCGTTTGCCACCTCTTGCGGCGTTCCCAACGCCAGCACATGGCCGTAGTTGAGCGCGAGCACCCGGTCAGAAACGCGATTGACGAGCGTCATGTCGTGCTCGACCATCAGCACCGTGATGCCGAACTCGGAGCGGATGTCGTTGATCCAGTAAACCATATCGTCGGTCTCCTCGACATTGAGACCTGAAGACGGTTCATCAAGCAGCAGAAGTTTCGGTTCTGTGCACAAGGCACGGGCAAGCTCGCACACCTTGCGCACGCCATAGGGAAGGTTGGCAATAACGAGATCGCGATATTTCTGCAGATCGAGGAATTCGATGACCTCTTCGACGCGGTAGCGGTCGGCGTATTCCGCCTTGCGCACCTTAGGGAGAAACAGAATATCCTCGAAAATACGGGTGGTGCGGTGCCGATGCCGTCCGACGAGGAGATTGTCGAGCACAGTGGTATTGTCGAACAATTCGATGTTTTGAAACGTGCGGGCGATGCCGAGCTCGGCGATTTGGTGCGGCGGCATCGAAGTGATCTCGATATCATCGAAGAATAAGCGTCCCTCGCTCGGCTGATAGAAGCGCGAGATCATATTGAAGATCGAGGTCTTGCCGGCGCCGTTCGGGCCAATCATGGTGAATATCTCGCCGGGCTCGACCGCAAAGCTCACGCCGTCGACGGCGGTAAGCCCGCCGAAGCTCAACGAAATAGCGTCGAGCCGCAGCAAGCTCATCGGTTGCGCTCCGATTTAAGGTAGGTCTTTTGCCGCCGGAAGGTTGCTTT
Source organism: Terriglobales bacterium (assembly GCA_049512675.1). Classification (GTDB taxonomy): domain Bacteria; phylum Acidobacteriota; class Terriglobia; order Terriglobales; family Acidobacteriaceae; genus Acidiflorens. Next base: position 2,319 of record JBEKWX010000208.1, read on the forward strand.
CTTGTACAGCGGAAACAGCTCGAAATAGAGCCGGATCTTGAGCCAGCGCCCGTAGAGCCCGTACGGCTCGAAGATGATGAAGAGGATGATGATCACCCCGTAGATCGCGCCTTTTAAGCCGGCGGCACCGCCGACGGCGGAGAGCGTGTCCTGTACCGCGCCTGCATTGGAAGCGCCGAGTGCCTGCGCCAGTTTGCCGATCGCGCGCGGGACGTCATCCTTGAGATAGCCGAGAAACGGATCGACCATCACGACGAAGATCGAGCCGAGCACGGCCCCGTGCAAGCTGCCGATGCCGCCGATCAGGATGACGATCACGAACTCAAGAGAAAGCAAGAGCGTGAACATTTCCGGGCTGATGAAGGAGAGCTTGTGCGCGTAAAGGCAGCCCGCCACGCCGGTCATCGCCGCGCTGATCGAGAACGCTACCACCTTGTAGACAGCGAGATTGACGCCAATGCTCCGCGCCGCGATCTCGCTGTCGCGGATCGCGACGAAGGCACGGCCGGTCGGCGAGCGCAGGATATTGAGCCCAAGCAGCAAGACGAGGATCAGCAAGCCAAGGCAGAGGTAGTAGAAACCATATCCTTCCCGACCGAGCGTGACGCCGAACAACTCGATCGGTTTGACCCGCATGCCGTCATTGCCGTTGGTCACGCTCTCCCAGCGTGCGGCGACCTCCTCCATGATGAATCCGAACGCAATCGTGGCGATCACCAGATAGATACCCGAGAGCCTTAAAGCCGGGAAGCCGACGAGCGCGCCGACGGCGCCACTGAGTACGACCGAAAGCGGCAGATAGACGAGAAACGGCACGCCGAGCCGCTGCATGTATCCCGCCGTATATGCCCCGATCGCGAGGAACGCAGCGTGGCCGAGCGACGTCTGCCCGGTGAAACCGGCGAGGATCAGAAGCCCGACACCAACGATCGAATAGATGAAGACGAAAACGATTTGGCTCTGCAGGTAGGAGCCGACGACGAATGGCGCGAGCAGAACCAACAGAAGGAGCGTGCCATAGGACCACCAATAGCCCCGGTGGCGCATCAGCCGGATGTCCTGATCGTAATCGGTCTGGAAGATCGGCCGCATGGGGGTTTAGACCTTCTTTCGCAGGTTGAGGCCGAACAACCCTTGAGGCCGCACCATCAGCACGATGAGCAGAAGAATGTAGGCGGCAACATCCTTGAAGCCTTCCGGAAGGTAGAAGCCCGAGAGCGTCTCCGCGACGCCGATAACGAGACCGCCAGCGAGCGCGCCCGGGATGCTGCCGAACCCGCCGAGGACGGCCGCCGGAAACGCCTTCAGCCCCAGAAAGCCAACATTGGTGTGGATGAAGGCGATCGGCGCCAGCAGCACCCCGGCAAAACCCGCGACTGCGGCGCTGATCGCCCAAATGAGCGAAAACACCCGCTTGACCGGGATGCCCATGTAATAGGCGCCGAGCATATTCTGCGATGTTGCCTGCATGGCGATGCCCATGCGGGTCTTATTGAAGTAGACCCACAGCCCACCGCACAACAGGACGGTCGCCACGATCACGGAGAGCTTGTCATAGGCGAGCACCAGAGGACCGATGTGCACGACACCCGAGGAGAACGGAGTGTCGATACGCAGATCGTCAGTGCCCCAGATCATGCCGACGACGGCGCGCAGCGCAAAACCAAGCCCGATCGTCACCATGATGATGGAGAACTGCGGATAGCCCAGGATCGGGCGCACGATGGCCCGTTCCACCAGGCTGCCGAACGCCGCCATAGCGAGGACGGCGAGCGCAAAGCCGATCCAATAGTTCAAACCGAGCTGGTCGATGAAGGTGTAGGCAAAAAAGCCGCCCAGCATCATCAGATCGCCTTGGGCGAAATTTACGACTTCCGTCGCCTTGTAGATGAGCACAAAGCCCAGCGCGATCAGCCCATAGACGCAGCCGAGCGCAATGCCGCCCACCACCTGCTGAATAAAATCCAGCAACAGCGACCTCTCCCCCCGGGCGGCGGATTTAGCCTCTCTCGCAGACCGTCAGATTTCTTCTTTTAAGGGAGCATAGGCGGCATGCGTCAGATGCTCAAGGCCGCTGACACTCGAAAGCAGGCGTTACGGGTTTGACCTAGGCAACCTGCGCCTGAATACTCATCTGGCCGAGATGCGCCCAGGAAGCGGCGAGAGGGAAGTGCGCGAGAGGATAATTCCGGTTAGTCTCAACGGCCCGGCGGAGCCAAGCGACTGCCTCCTCGTCGCGGCCGAGATAGAGCTTTGCGGCGCCCGCGGTAAGCATCCAACCGTGGGCTAGCGTATCGCGCGGGCTAAGGCGCAGCGCTTCAAGGACATGGCTTTCAGTTTCCTGGGCCCGCCTGGTGAAGAGTTTGGCGAGCCCGATCAGGGAATGTGCGGCGGCCATGTTTCGATCCAACGCGAGCGCATGTTCACACTTGGCGATGCCTTCCGGTGCGCGGTTGGTGTAGATACAACCACCTAATAGGTATTGAGCCACGGCATGATTTGGCGCCAGCGACAACACCTTGGTCAAGACAGCTTCCGCCGCCGCGGCACGTGCCGGGCGGTCGTCACTCAGAAAAGTGCCGACAGAAACAAAGTCAACACTTGCAATGCCGACCAGCGCCTCGATATTCCCCGGATCGAGCGCGAGTGCATGTTGAAAGTAGCCATGCGCTTGCGCCATGTTTTCAGGAGTCATTCCCTTATTCGCACTAGCCTTGCCCTGGAAATAAAGGTCCATCGAGTCGGGAAACGGTGCCCGTTCAGCGCGCAGCGCCTCGGCCGTAACAAGCTCGGTTTTCAATCGCTGCGCCAAGCGTGCGACAATTTCATCTTGCATATCTAAGGGTCGGTTTCGAAAGTCATGAAGCACGAGCGATCCGAGGCACGAGCAGCATGACGGATGCGGCGTAGAGGAAGGCGCGTGCGGAGTCGATGGTGGCCTCGAAGTCCTTTGCCAGCCGTCGATTGCGCCCGATCAACGCGAAGAACCGCTCGACCACCCAACGGCGCGGGTTTACGGCGAAGCCGACCTGATCAGGGTTCTTGCGCACGATCTCGACCGCGATCAACGTGGCCTTGGCGATCTTCTCACCGGCAAACCTACTGTCGGCGAAAACCCTCTGGATGAACGGGAAGATGCGGCGCGAAGCCCGCAGAAGCGGTCCGCCGCCGACGCGATCCTTGGATGCTCGCCGGATGGGCTCGATGACGAGGCCGCGCCCGTCGGTGTCGACAAGCGCATGGCGCTTGCGCCCGTTGATCTTCTTCCCAGCATCGTACCCGCGCGGACCGCCGGCCTCGGTGGTCTTGACGCTTTGGCTGTTGATGATCACGGCCGAGGGGCTGGCGTTGTGCCCGACCCGTTCGCGATCTGCCATCACGAGCGCGTGGTTTATCCGTTCAAAGCGCCCGTCGTCGCGCTAGGCGGCGAACCAGCGGTAAATCGTCCCCCACGGTGGCAGGTCGTTCGGCAACAGGCGCCACGGGCAACCCGCCCGCATGACATAGAAGATGCCGTTGATGATCTCTCGCGCATCGGCCACTCGCGCGGCCAGCCCGTCGCGCAGGGCTTGGGCAAGAGCGGCGCGATCACGCGCCACTCTGCGTCGGTCAGATCGGTCTGGTATCGCGTGATGGAGCGGCTATGCTGCTGTCGAGTGGTTGGCGTCCACATGGCGAATCCAAAGGTTAGTTCGAGAAGCCCCTTGGAATCACGGCGGGTGCCATGACTCAAGCCTTTTCAAAAACTGCCGCTGAGAAGAGCCCAGGGGAGTGAACTTGGACATCGATGGTTGGCTCCGCGGGATCGGTCTGGAGCAGTACGCGCAGACGTTTCGCGACAATGCGATCGATGCAGACGTGCTTCGTGATCTCACCGATGAGCACCTGCGCGAGCTTGGCGTACCGCTTGGGGCGCGGCTCAAACTGTTAAGGGCCATTGCTGCACTCAGTGCCGGTGAACAGACGCCCGCTTCTCCGGAGGTCACGCCTCCCGCCGCACGCACCGACGCCGAGCGCCGCCAGGTTACGGTGATGTTCTCGGATCTGGTCGGCTCGACCGCGCTCTCTGCACGCATGGACCCGGAGGACCTGCGCGAGGTCATTTCGGCCTATCAGAAATGCGTCGCCGAAGCCGTAAAGCGCTTTGGTGGCTTCGTCGCGAAATCCGCATTACGCCAAGCGCCTCGGAAGCGTTGCCGTGGTGAGGCAACGCTCTACCGCCACGGCAGCTACTCGGTAGCAATCGGAGGCATAGCGGACCTGCCGCCCAAAAGGGCTATGCGCTATCGGTCGCCAACGATGGCCCAGCTTTGCCGGAGGGATTCGATCCCGCCGCTTGCAAAGGACTGGGAATGAGGATTATTCGGTCTCTTGTCGAACGGATCAGCGGTGAATTGCGGATTGGTCGAGGCGATATGAGCCAAGGCACGCGATTTACGGTGCTGTTCTCCTGATTGTCTACAAATCGGGTGCCGATCGATTTCGATGATAGGCTTACTTGCGACGCAATATCCGGCATTAGGGCGAAACGAGAAAGGTCTCCCGCACGATGAATCGCAACGTTCTCTACCTCATCATCGGTGCGCTCATCGTCGCCGTCGCGGTCTTCGGCTATCAGCTCTACCAGGAGCGGCAGAAGACCGCCGGTTATTTCCATCGAAAAGAAGTAGTCTGGGACTTCCCGGATGACGCCTTGATGGCGCGTCAATCGGGAAATGCCGATCAAGGACTTCCAAGTCACCGAGGAGCCCAATGTTCAGTCAGGTCATGCGAAAGGAGATAAAGTCATGTCACTGGGACTCATCCTTGTCATCATTCTTGTCATCTTTCTGCTCGGTGGCTTCAGCGGCCGGTTTGGCGGCTACGGTTACGGCTACGGTCACGGCGGGATCGGCGTCATCGGCGTCATCCTGATCATCCTCATCGTCCTGGTTCTCATGGGTCGGCTTTGATCCGACAGGCGGAATGTCTGATGAGCCGTCTTCCGCTTTACCCGGAGAGCCACTTCGTCAACCGCATCGGATGGTTGAGAGCAGCAGTGCTCGGGGCCAACGATGGCATCCTTTCGACCGCAAGCTTGATCGTTGGCGTAGCGGCAGCAGCCGCGACGCAGAATGATGTCTTGATCGCGGGTGTTGCGGGACTGGTGGCTGGCGCCATGTCGATGGCCGCCGGCGAATATGTGTCCGTCAGTTCGCAATCCGACACCGAACAGGCGGACCTCGCGCGCGAACGCAAGGAGTTGAGCGAGAATCCTGGATTTGAGCTCGATGAGCTTGCTGATATCTACGTCAAGCGTGGTGTCGATCGAGACCTTGCGCGGCAAGTCGCCCAGCAGCTCATGGCGAAAGATGCCCTTACCGCGCACGCGCGCGATGAGCTTGGGATTTCGGAGATCACCACCCCGCGCCCCGTGCAAGCCGCACTGACATCGGCCCTATCATTTTCTGTAGGTGCGGCTATGCCCTTGCTCATGGTTGTCGTATCGCCCGCTGGTGCGCTTGTCCCGATCGTGGCCGCTGCGTCCTTGGCCTTTCTCGCTCTTCTGGGAGCGATCGGGGGAAGAGCTGGCGGTGCCAACGTTCTGCGCGCCACAGCCCGAGTGACATTCTGGGGCGCGTTGGCGATGGCTCTCACTGCCGGCATCGGGAAACTTTTCGGCACCGTTGTCTGAAGATTTGGACCACGGAAGAGTCATCCAGGAAATGTCCGTTGACCTAAATCAATGACGACGGTTGGTGCGTGCCGCGATAGTTAAACGTGTCCACGGTTCAGTGGAGTTCGCTAAGGGCATTAGGAGGAAGAAATCATGGACAAGGACCGGATCGTCGGATCGGCGAAGCAAGTCAAAGGTGCAGTCAAGCAGGTGGTCGGCAAGGCGGTCGGTGACGCCAAGCTGGAGTCGGAGGGCAACGCCGACAAGATAGCGGGCAAGGTTCAGAACGCCGTCGGCGGCCTCAAAGACGCGCTCAAAGGGAAATAGGCGTCGCGGATGCGACGGCACTGATTATTGGCGGCCTTGTCGTTGCGTTATGTGTCGTCGGATATCTTTATTATCAGAGGACGACTAACGATTTCACAATTCAAGTGTCCAAAGTCACGCTGCAGAAATAGCTCGCGTCGGCCCAGCCCAATTACGGAGATAATGCGATGTCGGTCGGAACCATCCTGCTCATCATTTTGGTAATCATATTACTCGGGGGCTTCAGCGGGTTCGGGGGCGGCCCGTTCTAC
>JBEKWX010000209.1:0-11374 GCA_049512675.1 Terriglobales bacterium
ATTCTGATCGGTCTGGCGGCGCGCCTCATCGATCAGGCTATCGATCCGAGGATTGGAATAGAAACCGCGGTTGGCGCCGTTGGGCGGGAATCGGTTGGAGTGAAAGGAGTACTCAAAAATATCGGGATCTTCGTTGCCGCCGATCCAGCGCAACGAATAAACCTGGAAAGCACCGCTGGTGACGTCGGCAAAAAATGTGGCGAACTCGAACGTGCGAATGTCGAGCGCAATGCCCACAGCTCGCAACTGCTGCTGCAACACCGCAGCCAGCAGCCGCGTGGACTCCTCCGTAGACGTCTTCATGGTCAGGTGAAAGCGAACGCCGTCGTGAGCCCCGTAGCCAGCAGCATCGAGGATCTGGCGGGCTTTCTCCGGATTGTGTGGATAGGCCGTCACATCAGGGTCATACGCCCAGCTTTGCGGCGGGAGCACACTCAGAGCCGGCTGCGCGAAGCCGCGCCAGATGTATTCGAGAAGAGGTCCGCGGTCGATGGCATACGCGATCGCCTGGCGAACCCGCACATCTTGCAAGGTCCGGTCGCGCAGGTTAAACGCGAGATAGGAAAGCACCGTGCCCGGAGCGCGTTCAATCTGCAAATTCGGCTCGCCCTCCAGCGCCACAATGGTGTCGGAAGTAAGTGCATTGATCGCAGCATCGGCGCTGCCCTTGCGCAATTCAAGCGCTCGCGTGGTCGCGTCGGGCACGACCGTGAAGCGTACCCTGGCCAGGCGCGCCTTCGCACCCCAGTAGTTGTCGTTGCGCTCGACGACGACCTCTTTGTCCTGCTCGGCGCTGACGAACCGGAACGATCCCGAGCCCATCGGATTCCGCGTGATCTCGTCGAGCGCCCCGTATGGCACAATCCCACTCGCCCCTTCCGAGAGATTCCAGAGCAAGGTCGCGTTCGGCTCCTTCAGATGAAATACCACGGTGAACTCGTCGGGCGCCTCGATGTGATCCACGAAACGGTATGCCGCCGACTTCGTACTGCGAACCTTCCCCCCGAGCAGCGAGTCGAAAGTCCACTTGACGTCGCGCGAGGTTAGCGGCCGCCCATCGTGAAACGTTACGCCGCGATGCAGGTGGAAGATGTAGGTCAAGGGATCCGGAATCTCCCAACGATCCGCCAGGCCGGGCTGAACATTTAGGTGCTCGTCGCGCGTCAGCAGCGCGTCAAAGAGGAGCTCGCCAATGCGCTCCGACTGCGCGTCGATCCCAACTCGGGGATCGAGATTCGTCGGGCTGCTCTCAATAATCATCACCAGTGTGCTGGGATCGGGAGCTTGTGAGCAGGAGAGGAGAGGCAGCAAGCAGCCGCCAAGCACTGCCAAAAGAATTGTAACCTTGAAGAGAATTGTCATCCTGAGCGAAGCGAAGGACCTGCTTCTTGCCCGCTCCTGCACCGCCGCCTCACGCATACGAGATCTTTCCCAGGATCGCCGCCCGCTTCGCTCCCGTAGCCGACGGCACATTGCTTGGCCTCCGATGCCACGTTTCATGCGCGAGCAGGGCAAAAGCCACTGCTTCCTTCGCTTCCGCCGGAAGGCCGAACTCGTCCGAGAAATGCAGCCCGACCCCCAAAGGTGCGATTTCATCGCGCAACATGGCCATCAGCGTCGGATTCTTCGCGCCTCCGCCCGAGACGATCATCTCGTGCTTATGGCGCTGCTGCGATCCGAATCGCGGCGCCACGAATCGCCGCACTGCATCGGCAATCGATTGCGCCGTCAATGCCGTTGCCGTTGCCACCACGTCGGGCTTGCTGGCGCCGTGGCAAAGTCGAAGAAAATGGCCCACGTACTCGCGGCCGAATTCCTCGCGACCCGCCGTCCGCGGAGGCTTCTGCCGGAAAAAGCGCGCGCGCAACAACTGTGCGATCACGCCATCCAGGACGCGTCCCGAGGCCGCGACTTTGCCATCGCGATCATAGCGCCGTGCGAATAGCTCCTCCATCATCGCATCTATCACCATGTTGCCGGGGCCGGTGTCAAAAGCGATCACCTGGCTTAGAGACGCGCCCGCGGGAATCGCCGTTAGATTCGCAATTCCGCCAATGTTTTGCGCAATACGGTCGTGCGCAATGCGGTCGTGCCCAATGCGTCCGACTCGCGCATCGCGATAAAGAAGGAAGTCTAGGAACGGCACCAGCGGCGCGCCTTTCCCTCCGGCTGCGATATCCGCCGGACGAAAATCCGAAACCACCGGTACGCCCAGCCGCGCCGCGATCACCGCGCTCTCACCCGATTGCCACGTCACCGCCAATCGCCGCCCGAGAAATCGCTCTGGCGTTCCCTGGTGATACAGCGTTTGTCCATGGCAGCCAACCAGGTCAAGTTTCACGCGATGCTGGCGCGCTGTCTTCGCCACCGCCTCCGCGTACAGTTCGCCGAGAAGAAAATTCAGCCGGGCCAGATCCGCAACGTGGGCCAATTCCGCATTCATCATCTCCAGAATCGCGCGTCGAATCGGGGCAGGGAACGGATACTCCGCGTGAGCAAGGAGTGTGAAGTCCGCGCGCTGGTGTTTGTGTGGGGACGGGCCTCTTGCCCTTCCACCCCGGTCGGAGACGAAGCGCACCAGCGCCACATTGATGCCGTCCGCTGAGGTGCCGCTCATCACGCCGGCAACAATCATGCCCGTTCCTCGCGATCAAGCGTAGCCAGCCGAATCTCTTCTCCGAACTCCCAAAGCTGCCGCCTCAGCTTCTCGACCCGTGCGGAAGTGGGAGGCGTGTGGCGCGGGCGCCCTCGCCCGCGTGCTTCTTTCGATTTGAATGCCAGCACCCGCCGCACGGATTCCATCACGCGGCGGGCAAACCTGTCGTCGCGCCCCACCTCGCGGAGAAGCGCCTCATGCGCCCGCTGAATGAAATCCTCCCGATGACAGATCAAGCCAAGATCGCCCCCGGCGCGGATGTGCCCGATCATCGCCTGCTCGATCGGTCCCATCGCCAGCACGGCGCCCATCTCCAGATCGTCGGAACAGATCAGGCCCCGGTAGCCAATCTTCTTGCGCAGAATGCCGGTGATCCATTTCTTCGAAAGCGACGCCGGAATTCGTGCCTTTGTCACCGCCGGAAACGCTGCGTGCGAAACCATGACGAATGGCAATTCGCGACGCAACGATAATGAGCGATAGGGAAGCAGATCCTCGTCCCACAATTCGCGCAGCGGCTTTTCGACGCTGGGGAGCTCGTGATGCGTATCGAGCGTGGCCTCGCCCAGTCCGGGGAAGTGTTTGCCGCAGCCGAGCACACCGGCCTCGCCCAACCCGCGGAGAAACTCGCGCGCGTAGGCAACCACCTGTTTCGGATCGTCCGAAACCGCCCGCGAACTCAGCACCGGGCGTGAAGCTTCGGAGGCCAAGTCGAGCACCGGGGCAAAATCCACGGTGAAGCCAAGCGCGCGGCAGTTTTCGCCGATCACGCGTCCATGCTTGCGAAAAAGCGCGCGGCTGCCCGTCGCAAAAACCTCTGCCGGAGAAGGCGCCGAACCGACCACGTTGCGAAAACGGTCCACCGTGCCGCCTTCAAGGTCCACGCAAGTGAAAAGCGGCGTGGCAACGCACTTCTGACATTCGCGCAGAAGAGTGTGCGTCTGCGCGGCACCGGTAATGTTGCGGGCAAACAGAATCACCCCCGCCGGCTGAATCTTCGTGAGCAGGGAAGCAAGCCGCGGAGACATCTTGGTCCCGTCGAAGCCGACGATTAGGAGTTGGCCGATGTCCAGTTTCAAGTTACGCATTTTCTTGTTGTTGACTGAGTACGGGTCCAGGCCCTGGTCTGCCTGGTTTTCTCTGCGCACTCGGCGTCTCGGCGGTTAGATTTCCTGCTTTAACTCCGCCAGCAAGTTTAACGCCTCTAGCGGCGTTATCCGGTTCAAATCTACTTCGCGCAACTTTTCCAGCACGGACTGCGACAGCGGCGTGAAGATGGTTAGCTGCGTCGGACGCTCCGGTTCTGTGGAACTGCCCGGCGTCAGATGCCCCGAAAGCCGGTGCTCGGACGATTCATGCTCGGCCAGCACCTCCCGCGCACGCACTACGACTTCGTTCGGCAGTCCCGCCAGCTTTGCGACTTCGATTCCGTAGCTGCGGTCGGCGGCTCCCGGTTCGACTCGGCGCAGAAAAACTACGCTTCCGCCCGTCTCTTTGACGGACACATGATAGTTTTTCACTCCACTCAATTGCTCCGCCAATTCGGTTAGCTCGAAATAGTGCGTGGCAAATAAAGTCTTGGCTCGCACGCGCGCGTGCAGATACTCGATGGCGGCCCAGGCGATTGCCAGGCCGTCGTATGTGGAAGTACCACGCCCAACTTCATCCAACAGGATCAGCGACCGCGCCGTTGCCGTGTGCAGAATCGCGGCCGTCTCCGTCATCTCGACCATAAACGTCGACCGCCCTCGGGCCACGTTGTCGCTCGCGCCGATGCGCGTGAACACGCGGTCCACAATTCCCAGCCGCACGGCACGCGCGGGAACAAACGAGCCCATCTGCGCCATGATCACGATCAGCGCCGCCTGCCGCAGATACGTGCTCTTGCCTCCCATGTTCGGCCCCGTCAGCACAATGATGTTGTGCGTCAGATCGAGGGGCCGGGCGGGGACGCCCGGCGCTCCATCAGCGACGTCCTCGGCCTTCTCAGCTTCATCGGACTTTTGTTGGAATTGGGGCCGGCAGTAATTCCGCAGCGCCGCAATGTGTGCCAGGCAGCCGAGTACATCCACTTCAGCCAGTGCCAGCGCGGTTTGCCGGATACGCTTGGCCTCGGCAGCAATGGCGGAACGCAAGTCGGCAAACAGACGCCGCTCGATTTCGACAATCTTCTCCTGGGCGTCCAGAATCTTGGACTCATACTCTTTCAGCTCCGGAGTCGTGAAGCGCTCGGCATTCACCAGCGTCTGCTTGCGTTCGTAATCGGCGGGCGAAAGGTGCAGGTTCGCCTTTGAAATCTCAATGTAGTAGCCAAAAATGGAGTTGAACTTTACTTTGAGTGAGCCAATCCCCGTCCGCTCCCGTTCGCGCGTCTCCACTTGCGCCAGGTATTGTTTCGAGTTGCGGCTCAGGTCGCGCAGTTCGTCGAGATCCTTGTCGACGCCCGCAGCGATCACCCCGCCATCGCCAAGCGTGAGCGGAGGCTCTGGAACCAGCGTGCCGTCGATTCTCTCCCGCAGATCGCCCAGTTCGTCAATTGCGGTATGCAGCGTGCCGAGTCGTGACGCAGACAGGCGTGACTCAGATAATCGTGACTCGGACAACCCAGCCAGCACCGTGCGCACCCCGGGAATTCGTCCAAGGGATGCCGCCAGCGCCAGCACGTCCCGTGGATTGGCTGTTTCCAGCGTGACCCGGCTCAGCAGACGCTCAAGATCCAGAATTCCGTCGAGCGCCCGCCGCAATTCTTCGCGTCGGACGGTATCCTTGACCTGCACCTCAACTGCATCCAGTCTGCCGCTAATCTCGTCCCGGTCCACAGACGGACGCAGCATCCATGTACGCAGCAGCCGCTTGCCCATCGGCGTTACAGTCGCGTCCAGGCAGCTGAACAGAGTCACGCCGGCGTCGGTTCCCGCGGTCGTTCCTGAGAAAAGCGGCTCGATCAACTCCAGGTTGCGCACCGTGACCGCATCGAGCACCAGGCAGTTTTGCCGCTCGTAGAAACCGATGCGATCCACATGATCGAGCGTGCCCCGCTGCGTCGACCGGATGTAATACAGAATCGCCCCTGCCGCCGAGGCCGCCGCCCGTTTGCCCGCCAGCCCGAAGCCCTCCAGCGAGAGCACGCCAAAGTGGTTCTCCAGAAGCGGAATGGCGTGGTCGGGAGCAAAGATCCAGTCGTCCAAGGGAGTCTCAGCCCAGCCCCCGCCGGAAACCCTGGCAACGGGCGCGGTACCCGTGTGGTGACGGGCCGCTGGCGAGCCTGCCCTGAGCAAAGTCGAAGGGTCCGACGAAGCAAAGCTCCGCAGCTGGACGCCAGCAGCTCGCTCCAACAGCGGCGCTGAAGATCCATACAGCATTTCCTTTGGCCGCAATTGTTCAAGTTCTTCTTGAATACGACGCCCAGCCGACTCCCCCTCGAACTCCGTTGCCCGAAACTCGCCGGTCGAAAGATCCAGTGCCGCAAAACCCACGCGATCTCCGACCGTTGCCACCGCCGCCAGAAAGTTGTTCTCTTCGGCGCCCAGCGAGGAATCCGCTGCGGTTCCCGGCGTGACCACACGTGTCACCTCGCGCCGCACCAACGTCTTCGCTAGGCGCGGGTCTTCTACCTGTTCGCAGACCGCGACCTTAAAGCCGCGCCGGATCAGTTTCGAGATGTAGCCCTCGGCGGCGTGATAAGGCACGCCACACATAGGAACGGCCATGCCCTTTTCCTTATTGCGCGAAGTCAGCGTGATCTGCAACTCGCGCGCGGCCAGCACCGCGTCGTCGAAAAAAAGCTCGTAGAAGTCCCCCAGCCGGAAAAACAGCAGAGCGTTGGGATGCTCTTTCTTGATGGCGGCATATTGCCGCATCAGCGGCGTCGAGGGCTCGGACATAAGAAATATGTGATTGGTAATTTGTAATTTGTAATTGGGCAATTTGCAATTCGACGCTGGAACGCGCCCCAAATTACAAATCACCAATTGCAAATTACAAGTTCTTTTGTTCTCCTTACCCCATGGAACTCCGAAAAGATCCCATTACTCGTTCCTGGGTGATTACCGGTGACGATGTCATGGAGGCCGCTCCGCGCTCCCAAGCCTGCCAGTTTTGCGGTGCCTCCGCCGATCCCGCGCAAGTCATTGCCAACCTGCCCGGCGTGGATGGCAGCGCCTGGTCGGCGCGCTCCGTCGTCCATCCCCATGCCCTCTACCACATCGAAGGCGAGCCGGCCCGCCGCGCCGACGGCCTCTACGACCGCATGGGATCGGTCGGCGCTCACGAAGTTCTAATCGAAAATCCCCGCCACGATGGCGACCTCTGGAATGTCAGAGACGTCGAGGTCGAACAGTTTCTGCGTTTGGCCGCGCTGCGGATTCAGGATCTGAAGCGCGACAGCCGCTTCAAGTACATCAGTATTTTCAAGAATCACGGCGAAGGAGCTGGGCAGGAATTCGAGCATCCCACTTCCCAGCTGACCGCAACCACCTTCGTGCCGCGCCGCGTCCTCTACGAACTCCGCGCCGGACGCGACTATTTCGAGACGAAAGAGCGCTGCGTCTTCTGCGACATTCTGGCGCAGGAGGAGCGTCAGAATGTGCGCGTCGTCGAAATTCGCGGAGACTACGTGGCGTTCTGCCCCTATGCTCCGCGCGTCCCCTACGAAACCTGGATTCTGCCCCGCAGCCACGAATCCTCTTTTGAGCGCACCGGTGCGTCGCGCGTGGGCAGCGTGACCGATCTCGCCGCGCTCCTGCGGCGAACGCTGCAACGTATTCGCACCGTCACCGAAGCCTTCCACCTTGTGCTCCACACTTCGCCCAACAGCCAGCATCCGTCGGCAACCCTCGGATATTGGAAAACCCTCGATGACGACTACCACTGGCACATCGAAATTTTGCCCATCATCGAGGCCAAGGCGAGGTCGTACACTTTTAAAGAGATTTATTATTCTCCGGTTGCGTCGGAGACGGCGGTGAAGCGGCTGCGGGAGGCGAAGATCTAACGGAAAGCGGAAGTCGTTGGTCGTCAGTCGTTGGTCGTTCGCGAAGCCTGGGCGAGGGCAACTTCTGGAAAATCCAGCAGAGTTAGCGGTCAAAATGGCCGAAATTGGCTCGAGGACATTTACGAACATGGGAATCGCGAACGACCAACGACTGACGACCAACGACCAACGACTGACGACGAACGACTAGCTACCCCCATGACCATCCGCCGCCTCAAAACCTACGCCGGATCCCAAGGCTACGTTTACCAGTACTATTTCGTCGGAAAGCGTCTCGCCGCAACATCCAACACCCATAAGTCCGATAGCAATGAGTACATCTTCGATGTCACCTCCGACCGCAAGCTGACATACGCGGTCAGTGTTTTCCTCCCGCACCAGGTCGTCGCCGCCTGGGGCGAATCCCATGGCCGCCCCCTCGCCGATTCCGAGCAGTACGCCGCCGTCAAGATGCGTCTGTTCCGCGCCTTCGATGAAGTGCAAGACATGCAGGCGCATGGCCGGCAACTGCAGATCGAGCTGCAGTCTTTGGAAGAATCGCTGGCGTCGCTGGGCGTGGAGTAGACTCGGCAGGCGCCGCGCTATGGTCCCCCTTGATCGCTAGCGGCGATCCCAATGGTACCGCGCGGAAGTAACGTGGATTGCTGATGAGGGTGGCGCTACTATTCGTTGTATGAAAACCGCCGCAGTGGCCGCCGTTGGACTGCTATTCGCGCTCTGGATGATGGGTAGTTGCCTGTATCTCATAGGGGAACGTCCGACGGTTGTCAGCGTAAGCGCAGGATCGTCGTTCGCGTTCAAGGGCAGCGGACAGCTGGCTAGCTTCACTATTTACGCTCCGAAGCCGGGCAATCGAATTGCATTTCCAAGTGAGGATGACTCTTCCATCGTTTGGCGGATCGCAGCTACGAAGGGCTACTTTGAGGGCACTCGCGTCGGAGGTATGGAATTAAACTATGGCAGGGTTCCGAATGGGTACGCCCAATCAGTGCCGAGCGAAATGCAGACGCCTCCAGCACTTTCTTCGGGAGCAGTTTATTGGTTCTTTGCTGAAACGACGAATGCTCCCGGCGCGTCCGGATATTTCTACATGGATAGAGCGGGCCCGATTCAAACGTATTTTCCCGACCTCTGCCTAACGCTGAAAGACGGGCATAAAGTAAGAATTAAGTGTGGCTTCGTCGGCGACCGAACGTACCGAGAGCCGACTAGCCTGGAGGAGGTAGTTCGCAAGTATCAAATAAAAAGTACTGCCGAGGAGAAGACCTTCACAGAACTTGAGCCGTGCGAGCCGACGCCGAATAAGGCTAAGTAGCTTACGTCTGCCCCTGTGACCCACGTCACACACCCCCGTGACAGCGCACGTTTCCTCCCGCGCCAGCCGCCCGGCAAACTATAATCACCCAGGCGGAGGTGGGGCGTTATCAAACCGGCCTGCGGAAATACCAAGAACTAAAGAACAAAGAATGATGACCCTGATTTGGCTGCGCGTCGCGCTCGTTTGTTACGCTGCGGGATTGCTCTATGCCCTGGTGGCGCTCACTCGCACCTCGGAGATCCTCAGCAAGGTGGCGCTCCATGCCTCCTATCTCGGCATGGTGTTTCATTTCGTTTCGCTGACCGAAGCCGTAGTGCAAACCGGCCAACTCGCTTCGGCCTCGGTTCACAACTCGGAATCGCTGTTGGCTTTCCTGATCATGGTCGTCTTCATGATCGCCTATCTGGTGTATAAGACGACCACCCCGGGCATCGTGATTTTTCCCCTGGTTTTTCTGCTGACCTTCGTGGCTGCCACCGGTCAGCAGCCACTCGTTTTCGCCTCGGTTGCCGCGAAGCACGGTTGGCTGTTCGTGCATATTCTGATGATCTTTACCGGATACGCGGCGCTTTTCCTCAGCTTTGGCGCCAGCATTCTGTACCTCATGCAAGAACGCGCCCTGAAATCCAAGGGCGCGAGCGGGATGTTCTCGCGGCTGCCCGCTCTCCAGGTAATTGACGACATCGGATACCGCTCCCTTATGATCGGATTTCCCTTCATGACTCTGGGCCTGATCGCGGGCTCCGTGGTCGCCGAATCCACTTACGGCAGCATTAATTTCTTCGACCCCAAGATTCTGCTTTCCGTTCTGATGTGGGCCGTGTACCTGCTGATGGTGTTCACGCGCCTGAATGCTGGCTGGCGCGGGCGCCGCGCCGCCTTGCTCGCTAGTGTGGCCTTCGTCGCCGCTATCGTGGCTTGGATTTCCAATTACTTCAGCGGAATGCACAGGTTTATTGCCTCATGAGATTCCAGCTCATCGGCGTCAATCACAAGACCGCGCCGGTCGAGGTGCGCGAGCGCCTGGCCATTCCTGAATCGCGCTTGCCGGAGGCCTGTAAGAGATTGTCCGAACATCCCGCGGTTGCCGAGGGCATGATTGTCTCCACTTGCAACCGCGTCGAATTCATCGCCAACATGAAGAACGGCGCCGGCGACCTGCGCGAATTCCTGCGCGAGTATTTCGAAATCGATCCCAGCCAGTTTGAAAGTCATCTCTACGAATTCCGCGAAGATGAAGCCGTCCGCCACATCTTTCGCGTCGCCGCCAGCCTCGACTCCATGGTCGTCGGTGAGCCCCAGATCCTGGGACAGGTCAAGGAAGCCTACGCCACCGCCCGCGCCGTGGGAGCCGTGCGCGCGCAACTGGATCAGTTGCTTACCCGGGCGTTCGCCGTGGCCAAGCGCGTCCGTACCGAAACCGCTGTCGGATCTTCGTCGGTTTCGATTGCTTCGGTGGCGGTTGAACTGGCGGAGAAAATCTTCGGGAGCCTGAACGGCAAGAGCGTCTACCTGGTGGGTGCAGGGAAGATGAGCGAGTTAGCGGCTCGCCATCTGCTCGCGCACGGCGCTGCGTCTCTCTTTGTCGCCAACCGCACCTACGACCGTGCCATCCGGCTGGCGCACAAATTTCACGGACAGGCGATCGAGTTCAGCCGGCTTTATGACACCTGCGAGCGCGCCGATATCGTGATCACCTCGACCGGCTCGCCGCATTTCATCTTCCGCCCCGAACACGGCGAAAGGCTCATGGCGCTGCGCAAGAACAAGCCCATGTTCTTCATCGATATCGCCGTTCCCCGCGACGTCGATCCTGACATGAACAAGATCGATGGCATTTTCGTCTATGACATCGACGATCTGCAGCAAGCGGTCAGTTCGCACGTTGCCGATCGCAAGAAGGAAGCGGAAAAGGCGGAGGCGATCGTTAATGGCGAGGTCGATAAGTTCCACGCCCGCCTCCAGACTCTCGACGTGGTTCCCACCATCGTCAGCTTGCAGGACCACCTTGAAACCATTCGCCAAGCCGAGATTGATCGGGTTCGCGGCCGCCTCGGTTCGATGACCAACGACCAGGAACTTGCCGTCGAAGCGCTGACTCGTGGCATCGTCAACAAAATCATGCACACTCCCATCAGCACTCTGAAAACGGCGGCGCGCGATCCCGAATCCACCACCGTCATCGAACTGGTGCGGCGCCTCTTTAATCTGCACGACGATCTGCATAACGATGGAGAAAGGGAAACTGCTACCGCGAGGGCCGTCCGCGACCGGGGAGCGGAAGACTAATGGCCCGCCTGCGCATCGGTTCCCGTGGCTCGCAACTCGCTCTCTGGCAGGCCCATCACATCTCCGACCGGCTGCGCGCGCAGGGCCATACCGTGGAACTCGAGATCATCAAGACCAC
>JBEKWX010000210.1:0-6875 GCA_049512675.1 Terriglobales bacterium
GGTGTCATAACTCTTGACCGCGCAGACGATTAATCCGAACCGCCTGCCAAGTCTCGCGGCGTCGTCGGCCAGCGTCATGCCGGCGACGGCTCGATCGCCAAGCAGTCCCGAAATTCTTAAGCCCCCGCGTGCAATCGCCTCGAGATGCGCTCGCCGGCCAAGCAGCGTGACGTCGTGCCCAGCATCATGCAGCATCCCGCCGAGAATCGAGCCAATCGCGCCGGCGCCCGCGATCAAGATGGAAGAGTCGGACATCGTGTCGAAGTTATCGGTAGCCGATTCGCCAGACAACGCCGCCGCGTTGAGGCCGTTCGATCGCGGGCCGCGATGACTTGCTCCCCTTCTTGCGGCTCTGATACTTTTGGCTGTCCGGCGCGCGCATCGCGCGCGTTCGTATTTTCGGGCTTCGATCCTAACGTCCCCGTCGTCTAGCTCGGCCTAGGACACCGGCCTTTCACGTCGGTAACACGGGTTCAAATCCCGTCGGGGACGCTCAGGTTTTTCGATGTTCGGCGCATACGGTGCCAAATGGGTGCCATCTCTTTGAAAAATATCGATGCGGCGGATGGGCGGTTCTCGGTCAGGGAAGCATTAGCGCGCTTCGTTTCATAAGGTGGGCGGCGCACTGGTCCCGGGTCTACCCCCGCCTCATCAGGGCAGGGACAAGAATGCAGATATGGCCGCTAATAAGCAAAGTCTCCTTATCGCCAGTGTGTTCACGACGGCGCTCAATCGGTGTGCAGGAGGCGGTTTCCCCGTCCGCGGGGCCGCTCTTTTCGGGTGCGGAGGGCCTAATCGAGGTGGGCGCCCGTGAGATCGATTCGGACTTCAAAACTTGAGCTTGGGTGTGGTCCGCAATAGAACACGAGCACCAAGCTCCTTCCTTGAACCTCGACCGTCTCGAAGTACACGCGTGCCGCGTTCTGCTCCGTCGTATGGTCTCCCTTTTTGAGATGCTGCTCCGTCGAGCCTCGCTTGACGACATGGCCATCTGCGATGACGGTGTAGCTGACGCAGTGTTCGCCGTTCTTTGCATAGATGACTTGCCGATCCGCGAAAAACACTTCAAGGTCACCAATGCGCGTGCCGGCCCGCGCGGCGTACTCAGAGAGAGCAGTGGCCGCTCTATTCGCGAATGCGAACCGAAGCTCCGTAAGTTGATCCGCACTATCGAGAGCGCCAGGAGCGAGGATTAGCCGAGGCTGCTGCTCCGCCGCGCTGAGAAAGGCCGCGCGAGGGTTGAGCAGCACGGCGGAGGCTGCTCCTTCAGCCGGAGCGAGCCATTCACGGAGCGTCTGGCCCGCGACCAACATGGAGGAGAAGTTGTGCAGGATCGAGAAGCCGCAGCTAGCGCTTTCTCTGATGAGGGCGTCGCGGTACTTACCTTTGACTCCCACAAGCGCCAGTTCGGCACCAGAGAAACCCCGAAGTCGCTTGAGGAGGCGCTCGAACCGCTTACTAGCTTCGGGGCTAGCGCTAGGTTTATTTTCTCCGTGGTATGGGATGATTTCGATTTCGCTCTCAAGGATATCTAAGTCGTCCACGAGGTTTTGCGCAACCGACAGTTGGGCATGATAAACCAGTAGGAAGCGCATCGATGGGCCACCACATTGTGCGTGGCGGGACGGCTATCGACGCTCCCGGTCAATGATTGCGTCGAGCATCAGACCGAGCAGAAGGGACAGACTGCGTAATTCGCGTTCGGCCATGCGTGACGTTAAATCATGGACAAGGCTGACCGCGTCGACTTGCGCTGAAAGAGGCTCGACAGGCCCCCGCGCGGGCAAAGAAGCTTGAGCGGCGGGCATGGCACTGGCCTTTGCCCGGTGCCACGCCTCGCGGGCGCCGCCGATCGCGTCAAGAACCTTCTTGGCCGTCTGTTCATCGATGCCGGCCCGTGTCATCTGCTGCACGAGCTCTTGCTCAAGAGCCGCGCGGCGATAGTCGAACCATCGTCGGCTCAGATCACGCGAAACCGCTCTGATCTGTTGCGTCCAATTCGGCCACCATGAGGAATTTGGGTTATCGACGATTCGATCGAGATCGGCCCGAACAGCACCGAGGCTTTCCGCTTCGGCAACCAGAAATTCACGCGCTATTCGCCGGTGAACTTCGGATCGCGCTGGTTCGATTTCGACTTCCTGGTCAGTTTTCTGTCCCTTCAGTATCGGGCGAATGCCCGCGCCGTTTTTGGCGACCGCGATCGAGAACTGGCTTGACGGACTTACCCATACCTTCCATGCCAGCGCTCTCTCGTCTTCATCTATTCGCGGCGGACGTTCCCGAACTGGCGGACTCACCCATTCGCGAAGGCCATAAATGAAGTCTGATCCAGATTTTGCGATGATGCGCAGCTCCGGAACGCACTTCTCTATGAACTCCCGAACCGAGCCAACGCCAAATCGTTCGGGGTTAAATTCCGGCCGCACTCGGCGTAGTTCGATGCCGGCTTCAGCACCGTAGAGACCCCTTCGCTCGCCGGCGCGCTTGGCTGCCTCTACGAGACTCGATGCCAGTGCTTGGAGATCGTTTGCGTCTGTTCCCGACATAGTCACCTCCGTGAGCAATACGAGAGCCCAAGGCTCTCGCCTTGGACTCTCCGCTCATCTCAGTTACTTGTTCGGGACAGCTTGTGAGAGCGTCGTCAGAAAATGACGATCTGATCGATTAGAAAGCGCCCGTGCGCCACATGCTGGTCAGGCACATGGCAACTCCACCAACCAATACTCTCGACCTGCCGTCGGTGGTTCACTAATTAATCTAGTGCCGGGTACGGGTCCTGTCAACCTTGTCAATCTCCGCGTTGGAAAGGGTGTTTTTGTTCGCGAAGACATTTCCGAATCCGGCCGTCAGCTTGCTGCCGCATCCGATGCTTCCTTGGCTCGATCACGGTTCGAGCGCCCAAGCACGACGCCATCGACGGCCGCTTTCAGGTAGGCGTCGCTCAGGTGCGAGTAGCGCGCGGTCATGCGGCCGTCCCGGTGTCCGAGCAGGGTTTGCAGACCGCGCGCCTGGATACCGGCCATCGCTTGGTAGCTCGCGAATGTATGGCGGCAATCGTGAAGGCGGAAATCCTCGATTCCCGCGCGGCGCACGGCGCGCATGAAGGCGACGCTGACCTGGTTGGCATGGAGCGGAAACAGCCGCCCGTCGATTCGCGGCGGGAGCGCCTTCAACGCTTCAAGGGCCGCATCGTTCAGATAGACTTGCCGGGGTTCCCCGTTCTTGGTTTCGGTTAGCAGGACGGTTCGATTCTGCCAGTCGATGGACTTGCGGGTGAGGCTCAGGATTTCGTTGCGCCTCATGCCAGTGTTGAGCGCCACAGTGGCGAATGCCTTGAGATACGGGACCGGCTCACAGGCCGCGAGCAGGCGATCGATTTCATCGAGGTTCAGGAAGCGTGTCCGGCCGCCGGGTTCCCGTAGCGCCTTGAGGCCGGCCAACACACCGCCTTGCGAATCAAGGAACGGGTTGCGACTCAGATATTCCCACACGACAGCGCGGCGCATCATGTGTTTGAGCACGGTCACTTCGCGGTTGAGCGTTGAAGGCGACGGGGCGATTTCCTTGGCTCCCTTGCATCTAGGGCACGCCAGCGCTTCGCGTTCATTCCGCCGGCCGGTTGAAACTGTCCCCTTGCCGCCGCATCGAGGGCATTTCTCAGGCGTGCGGCGCAGTCTCAGGTACGCTTCGGCATCTGCCGCCGTGATGGCCCGCAACGCGCCGGGGAACGCCGGGACAAGGTACTTGTTCAGAATGCCGAACCAGCGCTCACGCGAACGCGGCTTGAGCATCGGCGTGACTCGCTCGCTCCATATTTTCGCGAAGTCGGCAAAGCTGATTGCCGAATCCTCGATGACGCCAAGGTGAACGCGGCGCGCGACGTTACCAAGCAGCCCGTCCAACACTTCCTGGGCGACGCGCTTTGACGGCCCAATCTTGCGCCGTCGGCGGATGCCACGCGCGTCTTTGAAATCGACCCACCAGTCCCGGCCGCCATCACGTTGAAATACTCTGCTCATCTCCGTTTTCTCCTTAGCTCCTTGCGCGCAGCCTTGCGGCGTCGGTTCTCTTTGCGGTTCTGTTCATAGAGTTTCGCTTTGCGTCGAAATTCGCGCGCTCGATAAGCGCGGCCACACGTCCGCGAGCAAGCTGGTTGGTCGAGTCGGAGTGCGAAGAACAACTTCTCACAGATCGGACACACTCTGATTCGTCTCACGTCGCAGCTTTCCAAGGCTGGCAGAAATTCGTCGCGGAAGAAGTTCATCGCGTCCCGGTCAAGCTCGACTCGCGTGAGCACGATCCGGATGGTGCCGTCGGAGTTGACAACGACACGAGCGGCGGCCGGTTCGGGCAAAGTGACAGAGAACCGCAGCTCGCCTTTCTGTGGATTGTCCGCCCGCGCCAGGCTGACCAGCGCGTCGCGAATCTGCTGCACGCGCGCATCAGTGCGTGTGTATGTGGTCCATCCGAGGGTCTCAAATCGAGGACCAACCTTGGGTATCGATATGCTGCGCATCGCCTCTCCGTTTGCGATCGCGACCAACTGTATCAGTTTTGCGTAGCGCTTTCTTACCGATATTCTCATCGACGTTTTGTATCGCCTTGTGTTGCGAAATTACTGTCTATCAATGAGAATTCAGTATCACCAATGAGGATGAGGTGTCAAGCAGTGGGTGCAGAAAGTGTTACGAATGGCGAAATTCTGGCAGGCCGTTTGGCTTTCAGGGTGACGGAAGCGGCGGCTCTAATCGGCGTGAGCGCGGCATTCGTGCGGCTGGAGCTGGCACGGGGAAACTTGAGCGCTACGCGGCTCGGCCGGCGGATCGTGCTCACGCGCGTCGAGCTTGACCGATACCTCGCGAATCGGCAGACGACGCCGGGAACGCGCGGCGGGCAAGGCGTCGAGGGTACGAACATGGACGCGGCCGGCACGCGCGCGCAGCGTCAGCGGGCCTCTAAACGCGCACGAAGGCCAAATTCTGAGGCCGACGCACGCGCGCTTGAAAACGGGGGAGCGCGATGAGCTATCAGGCGCAGGCCTGGGTCAATGAGCATGCGCCGTATGGGGCGGGCGTCAAGCGCGCCGTGCTCAAGGAGTTGGCGAACTACGCGGACCTGGAGAACGCTACGGCGTGGCCGGGGCTCGAACGGCTTGCGCTCGACGCCGGATACTCGCGCAGGGCGGTTTGGGGCGCGCTTCACGATATGCAGCAGGAAGGTGTCATAGCGCTGGATCGCGGGGGCCGTGGTCGGGGCATGCGTTCGGTATGGCGGATCGTGATGGACGTATCGAAGTGGACGCTCAGCGCCGAGTCGATCGCCAGCGGAGCGAAGCGCGCGGCGCGTCGGCGGGCGATGGAGGAACGCGCGAAAAGAGGTCTTGCGGTTGCACCTTATCGGCGTCGGAAAAAGGTGCAGCCGTTGCACCTTATTGGCGGGGGAAAGGTGCAGCCTGAGACAGAAAAAGGTGCAATCGGTGCACAAAAAGGTGCAACCGGCGACACTAAGGGCCGGTCGCATCTATCCTATGATCCGTCAAGAACCATCAGTGATCCTCCGGGCGGTCGGACGGTTGATAAATCAACCGGCGAAGGAAAGGAAGGAAAGAGGCGATGCACGCACGGCGGATGCCCGGCGACGGGTTGCCTCTACACGGCAGAGCGGAGCGAGCTGACGGAGCTGGTCGTCGCGAGCGCGGCGTCGATGGCGATGGACAAGCGCGGGGATGGCCGGTGAATCAGGGATGGCGCGCGGGCGCACGGGGGTGTGCATGCCTTGGCGGCACCGCATGAAAAGCCGTTCCAAAACGGCGCGGGCGGAGCGACCGACAAGGGTGAGGAGGCGGGCGCCGAGGCCGATGTTTCCGCCTATTTGGCAGTTCTGGCGGTCGGGGATCGAGACCACGACGCCTAAGCCCTACGGCACAGTCTCGTTGCCGCTGCGCGGCCGAAGCGCCCAGATCATTTGAGCGCGGGCGTAATCGGCCTTGTCGCCGTCGTTGCAGAGAGCTTCAAGGTGGCCGTCTTCATCGTCGTAGTATTTGTGCTGAGAAAAGCAATCCGCCATGCAATCGAGAGCGCCGCTGACGTTCTGGCTGACGTTCTCGCCGGCATCGCAGCTCTTGAGGCACATTTTCTCGTTGTAGGCGTTGGTCTCCGCTCCGTGCCTGAGCCCTGCGGCACAGGCTCGTCGCCGCTCCATAAAGGCCGTAGCCTTCGGCCAGCGCTCAGCCGCCTGGATGCACAACACAGTGGCGATCACCAGCCAGAACATAGTGCGTCGGCGGTTGCCGATCATATCGGACAGCATATTGCGATTTTTCATAGGCGATAATCCTGAAATTGAAAGCATGCTTTTGCGGCCGGCGGAAGGGCGGAGCCCCAAAATCAGAGGGCCGGGCTCGATCGCGCGTGACCCCCTTGGCGCATGTAGCTTTTTTTCGCGTTTCAGCGTGCCTCGGCCTCTGCTCCGGGCTCGGTACGATCCCCGCGCTCCAAGCTCTGCAAGAAGCGTCGGAATAGCCTTGGTATAGCGCCGGTGTCAGAACTTGGCGTGGAGCCTGACATCATCGGAGGAAATGCAATAAAAAGCACTTGTCGGATCTGGCACAGCCTTCGGGCTCGGTTGTGGCTGGCCGGCGAGCCGTGCGATTGAAGCGGCAAGCGCAGGATCGGTCAGCGGAACCGCTGGCTCGCGAGCGCGAGCTTCTTCGCATTCTTTCGCAGTGTCGAAACTCTTTTGAATCGCGTTCCAGGGGACGGGGACGGGGAAGAAGGTGTGACCGCTCTTCGGCAGCACCATCAGATACCAGCCTACAAGCGCGAGGACGGCGGCATGTCGGGGTTTCATGAATCTTCCCATTTGAGATTCCT
>JBEKWX010000211.1:0-6850 GCA_049512675.1 Terriglobales bacterium
ACCAGCGTAGTCCTGACCGCCGAAGAGCACCAGATCGGCGCGCTGGCGTGGCCCGTTGCAAGCGCCATCACGGAGTCGCCCGCGCTCTACGGCATCCCCACCATCACCGGCGCCATCGGAGTAAAAGATCGCTTCGGAGATTCCGGCGCCCCCTGGGAGTTAATCAAGGAGTTCGAAGTCTCCGCCGAACACATCGCCGCCAAAGCAGTGGAGCTGATCGGCGTGAAGAAATCCCGCTCCGGCGAACCGCTGTCCGAAGTGCATTTGGTGGGGACAAAGTAGAGTATCGTACCGCTTGACCTCTGCCCGTTTGCCTAGCTCCCCGCGCGGATGGTACAACCCTCCCAAGGCCCCAGCTCGTGACAAAGTTCATGAAAAATCCTGCAAGAAGGATTGCCGCCGTTTCCGTCCTCGCTTTCTCCGCGCTGCTAGTAGTGTTCGTGGTGGCACGCGCCGCCGACCATTCGCGCCGAATCAACCTGCCGACCAGCAAGAGCCTGACCCTCCC
This sequence comes from Terriglobales bacterium, assembly GCA_049512675.1. Lineage (GTDB taxonomy): Bacteria > Acidobacteriota > Terriglobia > Terriglobales > Acidobacteriaceae > Acidiflorens. The sequence goes on from JBEKWX010000211.1 coordinate 509, forward strand.
CGTCCCGGGATACCTCGCCCGCACCAACAGCTTCCCCGCCACGATCGCTCTCAGTCCCGACGGCCGCTACGCCGCGCTGCTCAATCAAGGCTACGGCACCGAGGAAAGTGGCGCGCGCCAATCCATCGCCATTCTCGATCTCAGCGACAACCAGTTGCACGATTTTCCCGACGATCGCCTGAGCAACGAATCCTCAACGCACCAAAGTTATTTCATCGGTCTGGCGTTTTCGAGCGACGGCAGGCATCTCTATGCCTCGATGGGCTCGATCACCGACCCAACGGGCGAGAAGCCAAAGAGCACCGGCAACGGCATCGCGGTGTACAAATTCACAGCCGGCGAAGTCACTCCCGAGCGTTTCCTCAAGATCCCGCCCCAACCCACCGCCGAAGGTAAGGAGGTAGCATTCGGCCTGCGCAAAACCCCTGCCGGAACCGCACTCCCATACCCCGCGGGACTAGCCGTTCTTCCAGGCCCCAAAGGCGACCGCCTGCTCATCGCTAATAATCTTTCCGACAATGTCGTGCTGCTGGACGTCGCCTCCGGGCAAATCGAAAAGTCGTTCGCGCTAAGGCGCAAAAAATTCGATCGCGGCCGCTTTATCCCCACCGAATATCCCTATACAGTGATCGCCAACAAAGCCGGAACCAAGGCGTGGGTCAGCCTATGGAATAGCGCTGCGATTGTGGAATTGGATCTGGAGACAGGCGATGTATCCCGATCCACGTGGATTGGTCTGTGGAAACATGACGACCCCATCGCTCCCAGCCCGCATCCCACAGCGATGCTATTGAGCCCCAATGAAGACACGCTCTATGTGGCTCTCGCCAACGCCGATGTCGTGGCAGCCGTCGATCTCAGAGTCGTCGATCAGGCGTATACCCCTTATCGCACCAATTTCAAAGACCCCGGAACCGTCCTCCAAGCCATCGCCCTTTCACCTGACGGCAAATATCTCTACGCGGCCAGTGCCTCGCTCGACGCCGTCGCCGTGTTCGCGGTCAAGGAGTTGCCAAAACTGACCGCCGGTGGCCATAGCGCCAAGGAAATACCAGATGAAGAACCGATAGGCTATATCCCCACCGAGTGGTATCCCAGCGCCCTCGCGATCGCCGGCAACGATCTTCTAATCGCCACCGCCAAAGGTGAAAGCAGCGGCCCCAACAACATGCAAAACAAGCTGAAAGGCGAGCGCAAAAGAAAAGAGCATCCCTACATCCCCACTCTGATTGGCGGCTCCATCCAACGCCTAAGCCTAGTCGACATCGACAAGAATCTAGCCGCCTACACGCACCAGGTAGAAGAAGACAACCTCGTCCACTCCGATGGAGGCAAGTTAGCGTTCGTCGGAGGAAAAAATCCCATCCGCCACGTGATCTACGTGCTAAAAGAAAATCGCACCTACGATCAGATCCTCGGCGACCTGCCCGTAGGCGATGGCGACCCATCGCTAACCATGTACGGCAAGGACATCACCCCCAACCAGCACAAGCTGGCCATGCAATTCGGAGTGCTCGACAACTTCTACGACAGCGGTGAAGTTTCCGGCGACGGCCACCTCTGGTCCACCGCCGCCGTCACCAGCGACTACAACGAGAAGACCTGGCCCATCAGCTATCGCAACAAAGAGCGAACCTACGACTTCGGCGGCAGCGTGGCCGAGGAATTTCCGCTCGAGCAGGGCATCCCCGACGTCGACGACCCCGCCACCGGCTTCCTCTGGGACAACCTCGCCCGCCGCGGTCTCACTTATCGCATCTACGGAGAATTCATCGCCGCCGTGTGGTGTAAAAGCGAAAAAGTGCAATCGCCGAAAGCGAGATCGCCAAAAGAAGCAACGCCGTCTCCCAGTTCCGCAACCTGCCCAGTTTCCGAAATCAAGCAAGGCGATCCACTGCCCGCGAACGTAGGCAACCCGCGCGGTGGCCCGAGCCCCTGGCCGTGGGCAATTCCGCAGATGAAGCGCATGCGCCCGACGAAAGCCGCGCTACGCGATCACTACGATCCGCAGTTTCCCGACTTCAACACCGACTATCCCGACCAACTCCGCGCCGACGAATTCCTCCGCGAGTTCGACGAATTCGTGAAAGCGAAGGGAAGCGCCAAGGAACTTCCGCAGTTCATCCTCCTCTACCTGCCCGACGACCACACCCAAGGCACGCGCCCCGGCAAGCCCACGCCGCAAGCCCAAGTCGCCGACAACGATCTAGCGTTAGGTCGCGTAGTCGATGCCGTTTCCCACAGCCCCTACTGGGACGACACCGCTATCTTTGTCCTGGAAGACGACGCCCAGGATGGCGCCGATCACATCGATGCCCATCGATCCACCGCCTTGGTCATCAGCAAGTATGCGCCGCATCCACCGCAAGCCTTTGTGGATCACAGCTTCTACACGACCGTCAGCCTCGTCCACACCATGGAAGCTCTACTCGGCCTGCCCCCGATGAATCTGTTCGACGAGCACGCCCCGCTCATGTCTCCGCTGTTCTCCGGCCCGGGAACGCAGCCGCCGTTTCAGGCCGACGACCAGAATCTGCGCAGCGGGCTCATCTATAAAGTGAACCCAAAGAACGCGGTGGGCGCCAAGGAATCATCGCTAATGAATTTCTCCCGGCCCGATGCCGCCGATGCGAAAAAGCTAAACGCCATCCTCTGGCAGGATGCAAAGGGCGACGTCCCAGTGCCAACCAGAGAGCGCAGACCCTGAAAGCATCACGTAGGGACGGACGCATTCGTCCGTCCCAAGGAGCGCAGCTCCGCAGAGCCCCCGCAAGCTAAGCTACAATTTGCCAGTGGAATCCCCGATCCAGTGCACCAACCTGCGCAAGACCTACGACGGCAAAGTCGAAGCCGTCCGCGGCCTGAGCCTGCAAATCGAAGCCGGCCAGTGCTTCGGACTGCTAGGCCCGAACGGAGCAGGGAAGACCACCACCATAGAAATCCTCGAAGGTCTGCTCGCGCCCACCTCCGGAGAAGTCCGCATCTTCGGCCACACCTGGAACGACAACCCGCGCCAATTGCGCGAGTGGATCGGAATCTCGTTGCAGGAAACGCGTCTCTCAGAGAAATTAACTGCCCGCGAAACCATCGAACTCTTCGCCAGCTTCTACAGCGAACCGCGCCCTGCCGACGACATCCTCGAAGAACTTCAACTAACCGAGAAATCCGACGCCTGGGTAGGCAAACTCTCCGGCGGCCAGAAACAGCGCTTAGCCGTAGCCACCGCGCTCGTAGGCAATCCACGCATCCTCTTTCTGGACGAGCCCACCACCGGACTCGATCCCCAAAGCCGCCGCCAGCTCTGGGAGATCATCCGTGCCTTCCAGAAAAAAGGCGGCACCGTGCTGCTCACGACTCATTACATGGACGAGGCCGAACGCCTCTGCGACCAACTCGCCATAGTCGATCACGGCCAGATCATCGCCGAAGGCACTCCCGTCGACCTCATCGACCGCTTGGGCGGCCATCACGTGGTCGAGTTCCAGGTGAGCCGTGCCAATAAGAACGACAACGGAAACGCCGACAACAACAACAACGACAACAGCGATGACAACATTGCCCGCTGGCGTTCGCTGCCCAGCGTGGAATCCGTTCGTCGCGAGGATTCAACTGTCCTCCTGAGTGTCCGCGAGCCGCACCTAACCATCCCCGCTCTTCTGAATGCGGTAACTAACGACGGCCATCAACTCAAACACCTCAGCACGCGCCAAGCCAGCCTCGAAGACGTCTTCGTGCAACTCACCGGCCGCCACCTGCGAGAAGATTGAATGGCAACCACAGAGACCCACGCGCCCAGCCACCACGCTGATAAGAATCAGCCGCCGCAGCCCACCGCCACGGCGCGCCGCAACGGCCGCTGGTCCGGATACCGTCATCTGCTCTGGGCGCGCATCCTCGAACTCTGGCGCGAGCCCGAGGTCGTCTTCTGGGTCTTCATTTTTCCAATGCTGTTGGCGGCAGGACTTGGCATAGCCTTTCGCAACAAGCCCGCGGACATCACCTCGGTCGTAGTGATCGACGGCCCCAGCGCGCAGAAAACGCTAGCCATGCTCCAAAGCCCGTCCGACAAAAGCTCACCCGACAAAAGCCCGTCCAATAAAAACTCCACCGTCCAAGCCACCGTGCTCGACCGCGATGCCGCGCTCAAAGCCTTCCACTTAGGCAAGTTCGATCTGGCGATCGAGTGCAACCTCGACGGCAGCTACACATACTATTACGATCCCGCCCGCCCGGAGAGCGTGCTCTCACGCGCCGAAATTGACGCCAAGCTCCAATCCGCCGCCGGACGCAAAGATGCGCTCATCACTTCCGCGCAATCTTCCAGCGAGCCCGGCTCCCGCTACATCGACTTCCTGATTCCCGGCCTGCTCGGCATGAACCTGATGAACTCCGGCATGTGGGGAGTAGGTTTCGCGCTGGTAGAAATGCGCCAGCGCAAACTGCTGAAGCGCTTCGTAGCCACTCCCATGCGCCGCAGCGATTTCCTGCTGGCCCTAACCAGCAGCCGCCTGGTGCTGATGGTGATCGAAGTGGGATTGCTATTAAGCTTCGGCGTGCTGGTTTTTCACATGCCAATGCAGGGATCGATCGTTTCGGTCCTCCTGCTCGGATCGCTCGGAGCCGTTGCCTTCGGAGGCGTAGGCCTGCTAACCGCCTGCCGCGCGCAGAAAATCGAAACCGTCTCCGGCCTCATCAACTTGGTCATGATGCCGATGTGGATCTTCTCCGGAGTCTTCTTCTCCTACCAAAGATTTCCGGCAATCACCCACCCCTTCATCAAAGCCCTCCCGCTAACCGCGCTCAACGACGCGCTGCGCTCTACGATCCTTGAAGGCGCTTCGCTGGGCTCGCAATCGGGGCGACTGCTGGTGCTTGCGGTTTGGGGCGGGGTGTCGTTTGTCCTCGCCCTGCGCTGGTTTCGCTGGACGTAAAAGAGCTGTCAGCTGTCGGCTCTCAGCTCTCAGCCACCCTATCCAAAATTGTCATCCTGAGCGGAGAGGGACTTCACGAAGTGAAGTCCCTGCGGAGTCGAAGGACCCCTGCACTCATCGCGCTCGGCGAGGACGCATCAGGAGATTCTCCCCGTGCAGCAGAGGTTTCAGCAGTCAGCAAAACCAGTTGGTGGAGAGACGGGCGCCCTCGCCCGTTCGGCGGCGCGAAGATCGCGAGGCCCGCGAACTTTTTCATCACGAACTCCCGGGCCACGCATCACAGACAGTCCAACCTGCCGTGCGCAACAATCGGAATCTGATTGAGACAGTCAGAAGTGTGCCCGTCTCCCAAGATGGCCCTCGAAGCTGCCCCAAACCATTTCCCGCGCTCTTTGACAACCTAAGTTGAGGCGATTGGCAGGCGTGACCGCCGAAATCCTAAGCGAACGGATCTCGACTAAGTCCTTCTTTCTGAAGACTTTCCAAGTAAGTCCTTTAATGTGAGGATTTTGCCCCTAACCCACAGATTCTAATAGAACGAAAAATACAGGGGGGAGGGGGTACCCACACTAATCGGTTATTGCCTCAAGAGTAAATAGGCAGGAATGGGGAAAACAAAGTGAAGCGCTGCTCCACCCAAAACCGAGCACGCCCTCGATCCGTCCTCGTCGAACCGTCCAGGAACCGGTCAAGGTCTCGCCTCACAGGCAGCAAGCCGTGGAGAGGCGAAGCTCGCGCGGGTCGATCTCGCAGAAGCGAATTCCGCTCTTCCTGCCCATCGCACAGGTGACTCCGAAACGAACCTCAGCCGCCACGCGCTGTGAAAATAACGGGTAACTTTCAGGCGCGAGCCGGCGTCCAAATAGATGGAGAACTCCATTGGTCCCGACTGGCGATCGGGGTTATAATGCTGTCAACCGACCGGGTTTCTGCGGGGTATCAAAATGACGTACCGTAAGTTGCTCATCTGCCTGAGCCTGCTGGCGCTGATGGCGATGCCAGCACTGGCGCAGGATCAAACGTCCCAGACCCCAAGCGCGCAGCCTCAGGCATCACAACCGCAAAGCTCAAAGGATCAAACGGCGCAGCCGCAGAGCACGCAGCCCTCCCCTGGCTCAACAACCAGTCCGGCTCCGGCTCCGCCCGCGGACACTTCCGCAGATACTTCTGAGAGCAGCAGCGCCGGCAGCAACCCTGCCCCTAGCGGGCCGCCTCCCATCCAGGAACCCGACCCCAGCAAGGTCAAGCACGACGGCGGCGAGAACGATGTAGACGCCATCGGCAACCGCAAGATCGGCGGGCGCGGCTTGGGCGACTGGTATTCGCTCGAAACCGAAATCAAGATGGGTAAGCAATACGCGATGATGGTCGAAAATAGCGTAAAGCTGGTTCCGGACCCGGTGGTGAACGA
>JBEKWX010000212.1:0-7853 GCA_049512675.1 Terriglobales bacterium
GTCGCCGCCCCCGACGTAAACACCAACGAGCAGACCATGGCCTGGATCATGGATACCTACTCCATGCACATGCGGCAGACCTGTACCGCGGTGGTGACGGGCAAGCCCGTCAACATCGGCGGATCGCGCGGGCGGCGCGAGGCTACGGGACGCGGCGTTCTCATGGTGTGCGAACAGGCGATCAAGAAACTGCGCCTGAATCGCGACACGACGCGCGTGATCGTGCAGGGATTCGGCAACGTTGGTTCGAACGCGGCCCGGCTCATGGCGGAAGCCGGATACAAGATCATCGGCATCGTCGAGGTGGGCGGCGGGCTGTACAACAGGAACGGCATCGACCTGGAAGCGCTGTCGGAATTCCACCAGCGCCATGGCACGATTCACGGCTTCACGGGCGCGGAGAAGTACGATCCTGCGGAGCTTTTGCTGGTCGATTGCGACATACTGATTCCGGCGGCCACGGAAAACCAGATCACCAGCCAGAATGCGGACCGGGTGAAGTGCAAGATACTGGCTGAGGGCGCTAATGGTCCTACTACGGCGGCGGCTGACGATATTCTCGCCGAGAAAAAAGTTTTCGTGATTCCCGACATCCTGGCTAACGCGGGCGGCGTCACCACTTCTTATTTCGAGTGGGTGCAGGATCGGCAGGGCTATTTCTGGAAGGAGTCGGAAGTCAACGACCGTCTGGGAGATATCATGGTCACGGCGTTCCATGACGTTGTGCGGTACGCGGAAACTCATGGGGTGAACAACCGGATCGCCGCCTACATGCTGGCGATCGACCGCGTGGCTTATACCATCCGGCAGCGGGGGATTTATGCCTAGCCAATATTTTCCGGGGCGTCCAGCAGGTCCCGGTTGCGGGCGGCCGTCCTGATCGAATTGCGGGATTTTTGGCATAACGAAGTTCAAATGCATGGGTCCTTCGCTTCGCTCAGGATGACAATTCTCGACAGGATGACAATTCTAGAAAGGTGCGAAGAAAAATGAACTGCTCTTCAAGAAGACTTACTTTCTGGATGCTCACTTTTTGTCTGATGCTCACGATTGGCATTTTGCCGGTTCTGGCGCAGAGCAGTTCCGGCAACTCGACGGCTGCGCCCACCACTACGACTGCGCCCAGCACTATGACTAAGGCCTCCGGCGCTACTTCTGCTCAGGAGATCGCCGCCGCTAAGGCCAGCGGCAAGGTCTGGGTTAATACCGAGAGCGGCGTCTACCACAAGAGTGGGCGCTGGTATGGCAAGACCAAGTCGGGGAAGTTCATGACCTTCCTCCGTTGCCTTGGCCTCGGATGTGGAGGATAATCACATTGACCGCCTCTGAGGTCCTGGTTCAGTCATTGCGTGAATCTTCCTAACTACATCACGCTTACCCGCATCGCCGCGATTCCGCTGCTCATCTGGATACTGTGCACTCCGTACTTCTCTGGCGAGCAGACGGGGGAGCGGGAAATTCTGGCTTCGGTGGTTTTCATTCTGGCTTCGATCACCGACGGCATTGACGGCTATCTTGCGCGCAGACGCGGCCAGATCACTACCATGGGCATGCTGCTCGATCCGCTGGCCGACAAGTTGCTGATCGCCGCCGCGTTTGTCACGCTGGTGCAGTTCAATCCCGCGCTGGTGCCGGCCTGGATGGCGGTGGTGATTATCGGGCGCGAGTTTCTGGTGAGCGGGCTGCGCTCCATTGCCGCGTCTGAAGGCTTTACGATTCAAGCCAGCGAACTGGGCAAGTTCAAAATGCTGGTGCAGATCATTTCGGTGGTGGCTGTGATTCTGGCGCGCCGCTGGCATGAGTGGCCGGTGTATGGCATTTATATTTTTCCGGTCTACTGGATTGCCTGGCTCGCCATCTGGTTCATGGTTCTGCTGTCGCTGGTTTCCGCGCTCGACTACTTCGTTGCCTTCTGGTCGCGGATCGACCGCAAGTCGGAGAAGCGGCGGCGCCGGTCCTTCGTCCTCGCCCGGCGGAGAAAACGCGATGTCCAAGCTGTCTGAAACGCAGTCAGGAAAGCCGTCTGAAAATCTGACCTCGCGCGAAATTGCTCGCCCCGTCCCCGTGTCCCCGGAACCGGAATTTTCTCTGGCACAGCGCCGGACTCTGCTGGGCATTGCGCACGAGGCGATTCTTTCCGCTCTGGAGCACCGGGTTTTTCCGGGAGCCGCGCCCTTTCCGGCCGAGCTGTCGGAGCCGCACGGGGTCTTCACCACTCTTTATCTACGCGGCGAGCTTGGCCGCGAAAGTCATCGTGAACTTCATCGCGAAAGTCATCGCGAACTTCATCGCCAACTGCGGGGATGCGTCGGCTATGCCCTGCCCATCGCGCCTCTTTGTCGCGCCGTGGCGGGAACTGCCCGCGCCGCCGCTTTCGACGATTCCCGTTTCTTGCCGGTGACCCTGGAAGAAGTTCCTCAGCTGGAGGTTTCCCTGAGCGTACTCTCGCGCCTGTTCCCGATTCATCCCGAGGCAGTGGAAGTCGGGCGCCACGGTCTGCTCATCTCCGAGGGGATTCGCCGCGGCCTGCTGCTGCCCCAGGTTCCTGGGGAATATGGGTGGGACCGAGAAACTTTTCTCGAACAAACCTGCCGCAAAGCCGGTCTGCCTCTGGATGCCTGGCGCAAGGCCGCAACCATCGAGGCTTTTACCGCCGAGGTGTTCTCGGACGGCGATGTCGAATAAGGCAGGTGTCAGGTCTTAGGGAAGTTCTGATTAAGTCCCCGGTGTCCTCCGTGCACCCCTGTGTACCCTGTGGTTAATGCCTTTTGCCGACACTTAATCAGAGTTTCCTCAGGAGAGCTTTTGCCGCCGCGTTCTTTTCCGCAGCGCGCCTCCCCACTTTAGTACCCTTGTTTTCTCCGCGAGGGGATGTAAGCTGAGCGCTGCGCTTTGATTTTGAAGGCAGAGTTGTGGGGGCAATATGGAACTCGCTGTTGTGATTGTTGCGGTGTTGGTCGCGGGCGCGATGATTCCCGGGAATCCGAAAATCCGTTTCTTCCGCTGAAGACCCTGCGTTTTTCCGCCTGTAGGCTTGCCCTGTCTCCACCGGACGCGGAGACGCGGCAAGCCGCGTCTCTACGGAAGATCAGACCACTGTGCTACAAATAGAAAAAGGGGAGATTCGCTCTCCCCTCCTTGCGATCAAATTCTTGTTCTGCTACTGCAGCTCGTCCAGTTCCACCGTGTCGCCGGCGTGCACATCTTCCAGCGCGAAGACTACCATGGCGGACGATGCGGTTGGGGTTACGTTCAGAACTACCACTTCGCCCACGGCTCGCCGCGGCAGATCACTTACATGAATGTTCGGGCCTTTGGGCTTGGTGAAGCGACTGGCCTCAAAAGCGGGCGGGCGCATCTGTGTGTCTTCTGACGTCTGAGCTTTGAAGGAGAGCGAGTCCACCGGATCCTGCAAGGTGGAGGTGTAGGGACGCACGACGCGGAAATAGTCGCCCACTTTTACGCCCTGGTTCGCACCCACGTTCATATACAGCTTCATGCCCGTGCCCAGGAAGCCGTCAAAGTCTTTGCCGAGTACGACCCGTCCAGTCAGCTTGCCATTGGCCGGCGCGAAGCGGTCGAAATGGCCAGGGACGTGGAATGCAATCGGCTGTTTTTCCACGAAAGGTATGGCGAGATCTCCCGGGTTGATGGGATCGCAACTGAACACCACCTGGGCGATGGCGCTGTGACTGCGGGTATCGACCACTAGCACCCTGCCAATTTCCCCGTAAGGGCGTCCCGCGGCGGCCAGTACTTTTCTCTGGCCGGGATAGATCTCATACTCGTTGACGTCGCGCATTTCGCGGACGATCGAATACAGTTGTCCAGCCTGGTAGCCAGTCCCTGCCAGGTAGACCAGGTTGCCGTTCTGGAACTTGGTTGAGGTCGGCGTCTCCAGGCCGCCATTGACGTAGTTTGCGTCGGGAACCCGCTCCTTGGTAAGAAATCCCGCGCAGTAGATGTCGGCTGCGGTGGGCGTCTGGTAACGCACGAATGGCACGTTGACCGGCGTGTTCACGATACCCGACGCATCGGGCGTGACTGCGGTTGTCAACTGCTGGGCGAGGGCGAAGGTCGCCGTCACCATCATCAGCAGTAGCAATAACAATCCTGTTTTCTTCATGTTACCTCCGACTCCAAACTGCTCCGGGACTGCCCCAGCTATCTCTCTCGGAAGACAAGGGTTACAGCCAAAAAGTAACAAGCGCGTGGGGATGGGTCAAGGTTACGAGGGTGTTTGGCCCCTGTGCCCCAAAGTGCTTTCCTGGGTCGTTTGGCAATCCTTATGTTGCATCTGGGCTTGCACCCCTGTAATATCGCGCCGTCGTTGCAAACAAATGGCCTTGGCTATGTCTTCCACTCCCGCGACCCGTCCTCTGCCGCAGCGCCTGCCCAAGGTCTGCCTGGCGCTGAGCGGCGACACGGCCGACGATATGGTTGCTACGGCCGAGTCCATGGCGCGGGATAACCCTTTCCTCGAGTTCCGTTTGGACTACTTGAAGCAGCCCCTGGCCGCGCTTCCGAAAATCCGTCGTTTTCTTGAAACCCATCAGTACGTCACAGCCATTGGCACATGCCGCCGCGCCGACAACGGAGGGAAATTCAAGGGATCGCTGGCTGCTCAACTGGAAGTGCTCACCAAGGCGCACGCTGCGGGCTGTCCGATTGTCGATCTGGAAATTCAGAGCGCGTCGAAAGCGAAGCCGGAAGCGATTGCCCGCCTGCGCAGCCGCGCCGCACTCATCCTTTCGTTCCATGATTTCCGCGGTACGCGCAACCTGGATGAAACGCTCGGGAAAATGCTGAAGATTCCCGCTGACTTCTACAAGGTCGTCAGCACCGCGACCACGCTCTCCGACAATGTGGCCATGATGAAGTTTCTGCAGACGCAGAGCGGCAAGCATGCGCTGATCGGCTTGTGCATGGGAGAGCAAGGCATCATCAGCCGCGTGCTCAGCGTGCGCGCCGGCAGCGTGTTCACTTTCGCCGCCGTCAGCGCCGATCTCAAAACCGCTCCCGGCCAAGTCAGTGCGCGGGACCTGCGCGGCATTTACCGCATCGAGCAAGTCGACGCCGCCACTCGCATCTATGGCGTTGCCGGCGATCCCATCGAGCATTCGCTCTCGCCCGTCATCATGAACACGGCGCTGCGCCGCGAAAACGTGAACGGAGTTTATCTTCCTCTGCACGCCAAAACGCTCAAGGAGCTGATCTATTGCGCGCGTGAGATTCCGCTGCACGGTCTCAGCATCACGATGCCGTACAAGCAGGCCATGCTTCCGTATCTCGACAACAGCGACGCGCACACGGCGAAGATCGGCGCCTGCAACACGGTCGTCCGCGGACAGGATGGCAAGCTTTACGGTTTTAATACCGATGTTGCCGGAGTGGTTCGTCCGCTGGAGCAGCGCCTCGCCATCGCGAACGCGAAAGTTCTGGTGCTCGGGGCCGGAGGCGCGGCGCGGGCTGCGGTGTTCGGTCTGAAGGAGCGCGGCGCCGAAGTGTGGATATTGAATCGCACTTCCGCGAAGGCTCAGAAGCTGGCGCGCCAGGCCAAAGCGCACGCCATCAAACGCGCCGACCTTCGCAAGCTCGCCTTCGACGTCATTATTAATGCCACTCCGGTGGGAATGGGGAACACGCGCGACTGCCCGCTCAAAGACGACGAGATTCAGGCGAGCGTCGTCTTCGACATGGTCTACGACCCGGTCGAGACCCACCTGCTGCGGGTGGCGCGTACCAAGGGAATTGCCGTCATCCCCGGAGTCGAGATGTTCGTGCAACAGGCGGCGCGGCAGTTTGAGATCTGGACCGGCAAACCCGCTCCGGCTGGCGATATGCTGCGCGCGGTTACGGTCGCTTTGCAGGAACGCGCCGCTGCGCAGAAGCAGAAGAAAGACTGACGCCTTCGGCTTTCCATGATCGGGCAAAGCACGATCGGCCAAGCCACGATCGGGCAAACCCGTCCGCGTTCCGCGTTCCAGCAGTTGAAGTCTTGCTGGGGCACGCATCGGTGCAGACCAAAGAGCGCTATCCCGGTTGCAAACCAAACCTCGGGCACCGGTAAACGACTTTTTCCGTCTCGAAGCGGTCGTCCTAGGCCTTGAGGGATTTTAAGCGCTATCGCCTGGTTACAGCAGTTGTTTTCTCCACAGTTCCATCGAGCTAAGAATACGCTTAGACTAGGCACGTCCCACGGCGATCTTGGGAGTAATAATCGCTGCGACGGTGTCAACTAGGTTATGTTCAACCCACCATACGCACTCTGGTCGATTTGGAACGACCTTTCACTTCTGCAACGCCTTTTCATTGAGCTGCTCTGCGCAGTCGTTTCTTACTGCTTGTTTGTAGCACTCAGAACAGCACTACGGTTGCACGCAATAGAAAAGCAAAACTCCAATGAACACATGATCCCGATTGAAGATGCCCTGGCTCCGCTCTATCGGTCGTTAGCGAACACGCGGCAGGTCATTGGGGCGGCTTTCTACCTTTTCGGCTTCATTCTTTTCTTGGGTTTGCAGACCATAGTAAATACCTTGGGCGGCAGAGAGTTTCAGTTGAAGCAGATTTTCGGAAGTTTCGTGGTCTGCTGCGCATTCGCCGCGAATGTGTTCCTCATTTTCTTGGTTCTGCATGTTGCTGAATGGCTTGTGTATATCATGCTGAATCGATGTTCGAAACGGCTGAATAACGGGTCGCGTGGTAGAGAGGACAAGGGGGGAGCCGTCAGCATCTAGGCTCAGTTGGTGGAAAATCGCGTTTACACTCATTGACTTCAAAACGTAGAATGCGGCGATGAAGCAACTCGTCATCCTGGTAATGATATTTGCAGCTGTGACCCTGATGGCGCAACAGGCGCCGGTCAATTCACCCCCGCTCGACCATCTTGCCGGCAACTGGCTGCTGCAGGGGACGGTGGGCAAGCAGCCTGTGACGCACGATTTCGATGCGGAGTGGGTGCTCCAGCACCACTACCTGCGCTTCCGCGAAGTCTCGCGTGAGAAGAACGACAAAGGCGAGCCGCAGTACGAAGCGACGGTATTCATCGGCTGGAATGAGAAGACCAAGCAATACGCCTGCGTGTGGATGGATGTGTACGGCGGAGCAACACCGGAATCCATCGGGCTCGCCACGCCGAAAGAGAATGTCCTTGCTTTCGTTTTCACAGACGAGCACGGCGAGACCAGCTTCACCAACACTTTCATCTACGACTCCAAGACCAACACCTGGGAGAACCGGCTCGACAATGTAGTCAAGGGCGATGCCAAACCATTCGCGCGATTCAAGCTGACGAAGCAATGAAGCGCCAGCCTAGGCGGTAGGTGAACGTCTGAACTGCAACCCCCGGGGCAGGGAGCGCGATAATTGGCGAAACATCCCGACTGCGCTCATTGACCCCAGTCGCGAGGGTCTAGCGGGATCCATCTAACCAAATTGCCCGGTGCCCCAGGCTCGCGTCCGTTCTTTGGACGCTAACCTGGGTGGAGGGTGATCGGCACCGATGGGCTTTCCTCTTTCGTCACCATCGGGCAGTGCGCCGCGTCACCGCTCCGCCGCCTCCCAACTTTTTTCATCACATTTTTCTCGTACGCTCATCACCGACTTGCACCCCAATCGGTGCGAAGATACCTCGACAGTGCACCATCGAGAACTGCGCCAGTCTCCAGAGACGAACGCGTTTCCGGCCTCAAACTTTTCATGTGCTCTTTGACAACAAATGTCCGACAAATGGCCCCGGTCAGCACCCCCGCAAGTGCACGCCAAACAGCAAAATTAAACGCTAAGTCCCATCTTTGTAACACGTTACATGTAACTACCTTACTATCATCGACTTAACTCATTTTAGGGGG
>JBEKWX010000213.1:0-6780 GCA_049512675.1 Terriglobales bacterium
GCATTTGTGGACCGCGAACTGTGGCGGCGCCAGCAGGGCTTTGGACGCGGCGGGCGCATGAAGATCGAAACCGACCGGGCGCACTTTCTCTCGGGGGTGCATCACGGCAAGACGATCGGCTCTCCGATCTCGGTGCTGCTCGAGAATCGCGACTGGCAAAATTGGGAAGAGTCGCTGCCGGTGGAAACGGGTGATCCCGAGAAACACAAGCGCGTGGCGTCGCCGCGTCCGGGCCATGCCGACCTTGCCGGAGCTTTGAAGTACGATTTCACCGAAGCCCGCTATGTTCTGGAGCGCGCGTCGGCCCGGGAATCGGCGGCACGGGTCGCGATTGGCGCGCTCGCCAAGCTACTGCTGCGCGAATTGGGCGTGGAAGTTCTGAGCCACGTGATTGCGGTGGGCTCGGTTTCGATTGCGGACCGGGAAATTGCTTGGGAGCGAATCGAGCCACTGTCCCGCAAGAACGAAGTGCTGCTGGCTTGCGCCGACGCCGATGCCGAACAGCGCATGAAAGAAGAAGTGGATAAGGTTTTGCGCGCGGGTGATTCGGTGGGTGGAGTGTTCGAGGTGGTGGCGCACAATGTTCCGCCCGGTCTCGGCAGTTACGTGCAATGGGACGAGCGACTGGATGCGCTGTTGGCCGCGGCGGTCATGTCGTTGCAGGCGGTGAAGGCGGTTGAGATTGGAAACGGGATCCAAGCGGCACATTCGCCTGGGTCAGCCGTGCACGACGAAATCGGTTATCAGAGCGACACGGGATTTGCGGGCTTCACGCGCACGCGCAACAATGCCGGAGGTCTCGAGGGGGGCGTTTCCAACGGACAGGAGATCCGGGTTCGCGGCTATCTGAAACCGATCTCCACGCTGCGGCGTCCGTTGCAGTCGGTGGATTTCGCGACGCGCGAGCCCGTGAAAGCGGCCTACGAGCGCTCGGATGTATGCGTGGTACCCGCCGCCGGCGTTGCCGCCGAGGCCATGGTCGCGCTTACCTTGGCGCGCTGCGCGCTCGAGAAATTCGGCGGCGACTCGATGAAAGAAACGAAACGAAATTTTCAAGGTTATCTGGAACAACTGAAGAACTACTGATCCGAAATTAGTATTCGAAAATTAGTAATACGAAAATGATTTACCCAATTGTAAAATTTGGCGATCCGGTCCTGGAAAAATCTTCCGCAGAGGTGACCAGCTTTGACGACGGGCTCAAGAAGCTGGTGGAAGACATGTTTGAGTCGATGTACGCGGCTCGCGGCGTCGGCCTGGCGGCTCCACAGATCGGCATTTCGCAACGCATTGCGGTCGTGGATGTGACCTTCAAGGAAGACCCCGGCGCCAAGCTGGTGC
This sequence comes from Terriglobales bacterium, assembly GCA_049512675.1. GTDB lineage: Bacteria > Acidobacteriota > Terriglobia > Terriglobales > Acidobacteriaceae > Acidiflorens. The sequence continues at coordinate 1,342 of JBEKWX010000213.1, forward strand.
TGATCAACCCGGTAATCATCAACAAAGAAGGACGGCAGCGAAGCAGCGAAGGCTGCCTGAGCATTCCCGAATTTCGCGAGGACGTCACGCGTGCCAAGACTGTGACGATACGCGCGCAGGATCTGACTGGCAAGTTTTTCGAGCACACCGGAGAAGAGCTGCTGGCGCGGGCCTTCCTGCATGAGACCGATCACTTGAACGGCAAGCTTTACATCTCACACGTCAGCGCGCTGAAGCGCGACCTGATCAAGCGCAAGATCAAGAAAATGGTGAAGGCGGGAGAGTGGTAGCGACTCCTTTTCATGAATTGTCATCCCGAGCGAAGCGAGGGATCTGTAGTTCGCCCGCAAGATGCAGATCCCTCGCTTCGCTCGGGATGACAAAGTCTGGTGAGAATTGATAGCCGTCTACACACTATGACTCTAGTTTTTTGCGGCACTCCTAGATTCGCTGTCCCGACTCTGGAGAGATTGGTCGAGGCTGGCCATTCCGTGCCGCTGGTGGTGACGCAACCCGACCGGCCACGAGGGCGAGGGATGGAAGTGGCCGTTTCTCCGGTGAAAGATGCGGCAATTTGCCTGGGCATTGCCGTTGTGCAACCCGCCAGCATCAAGAACAACGCCGAATTCCGCGACCAGTTGGCGGCGATTGGTCCAGACGCGATCATCGTTGTCGGCTACGGCCGCATCATTCCGCAGTGGATGATTGATCTTCCCCGGCTCGGAAATCTGAACTTGCATGCGTCTCTGTTGCCAAAGTATCGCGGCGCAGCGCCGATCCAGTGGGCGATCGCCAACGGTGAATCCGTCACGGGAGTTACCACCATGCGCATCGATGCTGGGCTCGACACGGGAGACATACTCATGCAGCGCGAAATTCCGATTGCTTCGGAAGATACGGCTGAAACGCTGGGACCGAAGCTGGCGTCCATCGGTGCGGATTTGGTGGTTGAGACCCTGCGCGGACTTGAGAGTGGCCAAGTTCGCCCGACTCCGCAGGATCATTCGCGAGCTACGCTCGCTCCGATTCTGAAAAAAGAAGATGGCCGCATGGACTTCGCTCGAAGCGCGAGAGACTTGTTCAACCGCCTGCGCGGGTTTCAGCCGTGGCCCGGGGCGTTCACGACCTTTAAGGGTAAAACGCTGCAAGTGCACCGCGCTCAACCCTTGCAAGATGCGGTTAAGTTGACGCCTAGACAAATCGTAGTCGAGGGAACACGCCTGTTCGTTGGTTGCGGCAAGGACGAAGACAAAGACACCGACACGGCGCTGGAACTCCTCGAAGTTCAACTCGAAGGCAAGCGCCGCATGTCCGCGCAGGAATTCATCAACGGCTACCGGCCCAAACCCGGCGATCATCTGGGAGAGTAGGCTGGGATGGCTGTTTCTCCTGCTCGCGCCGTGGCTCTCGAAATTCTTCTGCGGGTGGAGCGCGAAGAATCCTACGCCGCCGAACTGCTCCACTCGGCTCACGTCGCGAAGCTTTCCTCGCGTGATCACGGCCTCGCCACCGGACTTGTGATGGGAGTTCTGCGCTGGCGGTCTCTGCTCGACCGACGATTGGCCGCGGCATCGTCGCAGCAGCTCGAGCGACTGGACGGCGAAGTTCTGGCCGCATTGCGCCTCGGGGTGTATCAATTGCAGTTCCTGTCCAGAGTTCCGGCGCGCGCGGCGATCTTCGAAAGTGTGGAACTCGTCAAGGCTGCGCGCAAGCGTTCGGCGGCTCCGTTCGTCAATGCGGTTCTCCGGAAAATTGCCGGGGCCGGTGCGGAAGACATCTTCGCGGAAATCGGCGAGTCTCCCGACTCGATAACGCTGTCGCAGAACGCTGCTCATCCCCCGTGGCTGGTGGCACGCTGGATCGAGCACTATGGACTTGAGGCAACGCGGCAGATCTGCATTTATGATCAGACGGTGCCCGGCACGGCAATTCACATTCACGGTGATGAATCTCGGGTTGATCAATTTAATCAACCCGATGCCGAACTTGCCGCTGCAGGCGTGCAGCTCGCGCCAGGCCGACTGCTATCGGCTGCACGACGCATTCTTTCGGGCGACGTAACCGGAACGCGCGCCTATCAGGAGGGCCGGGTCTCCATTCAGGATGAAGCTTCACAACTGGTCGCGTTGCTGGTTGGTCGTGGAGAACAGATCCTTGATTGTTGTGCCGCGCCCGGAGGCAAGACTGCCTTGCTCGCCAGGCGCAACCCGCGCGCCAAAGTGTTTGCGACAGAGTTGCATCCGCACCGCGCGCGCTTGGTGCAGAACCTCAATCGCTTGCCGAACGTGCACGTCGTTGCCGCGGACGCGCGTCATTTGCCTTTTTCTCTTTCCTTCACCTTCGACCGCATTCTCGCCGACGTTCCTTGCTCCGGCACCGGCACTCTGGCCCGCAACCCCGAGATCAAGCGGCGGCTCAAAGTTGAAGACCTGCACGATCTTCAGTCGCGGCAGGTGGCCATCCTGAAGTCCGCGCTAGCCCAGCTTGCGATTGGCGGGCGGCTCGTCTATTCCACGTGTTCGCTGGAGCACGAGGAGAACGAAGCAGTGGTGGAAACTGCCCTCGATGGCGCCGCGGAATTCCGGGTCATCGATTTGAAGAGAGAACTGGAGCAGCTGCGACGGTCTGGCGAGATGTGCTGGAAGGATATTGCGTCGCTTGTCGCTGGATCCTACCTGAGAACAATTCCCGGCGTGCATCCGTGCGACGGATTCTTCGCCGCGATGATCGAACGGAGATGAGCAAACGAAAGATACTCGGATGAAAGATAAGCGAGCCGAGTATGCGGCTAGCGGACTTCGAAATTCACCGCGCTGCCCGCCGTGATTTTCTGTCCGGGCGCCGGAGTCTGGGTCACGATCATGCTCGCTGCGCTGGGCTCGGAGACCGCAACTGTCGCGGCTTGCGGCTCGCCGGGCAACGGCGGCCGAAGCACGCTGACTTTGCCGGCCTTGATGCCGGCATCCTGTAGCGCGAGCATCGCGCTGCCGAGCGGTTGTCCAGTGAGGTTCGGCATTACATAGGTTGGCGGCTCGGCGCCGTCGCTTACCAAAAGATTGATCTTTGGCGCCGCCACGCCGCTGGCATTCGCCGGCGGGCTTTGCGATATCACCTGGTCCAGCGGCGCGTCCGGCAAACTGACGTGCGCGACCGAGCCCAGACTAAGCCCGCGGCGCCGTATGTTCAACTCCGCGGCCCGCTCGCTCCCTCCCGTCACGTCGGGAATCGCCACCCGCTGCGGCCCCAGACTTTGCGCCACACGGATCGACCACCCTCGCCGCACCTTCGTTCCCGGTGGCGGCATCTGGGTCATAATTTTTCCTTCGGGAATGTCAGGACTGTAGAACTGCCGTTCGACTACTACTTGCAGGCCCGAAGCCGCGCCCGCGCGCTCCGCTTCGAGCGGACTCATGCCAACCAGTTTCGGAATGGCCACCTCGCGCCCGTGGATGGCCAACTGCATAGCCGTGAGCGCCGAAATCAACGCCACCGTCATCAGGACCAGAGCCAAAAGCAGCATGCGGAAAAACTGTCGCATTGCTGCCGATTATAGCTGCTCAGCGAAACGGTACCACTACGACGCGTTGCCTTCATGCTCTGGCAGCGCGTCGCCCTGTTCCGCCCACCTATTGCCGCACGCATGGCAGGTCCATCCCTTTTTGTACACCGGGACCGGAACGCCAGCGTACGCCGTCCAGTAAGAGATCCCCTTATTCAGTTCATCGCAGCTAGCGTCGAGCGACTGGCACCGCGGACATTTTGGCTGTTCGAAATTCCCGATGCCTTCAACGTCGAGCTTTTCGGGGATGGGCTGGTTCAGGATTTCGCTGGCCGCTTCAGCATCTTCGGCGCGAACCTTCAGTTTGATTCCACCGAGAAGATTGGAGATGAACCAATCCATGCGGATCATGTTGTCATCGACCAGGTAAGCCTGAATACCGGCGGACTCCAGGCTGCCCTTCGCCAGCAGCGCTTCTGGGAGGTCGCGGAACCTGCGCAGCGTGACGGTTTCGCTGAACTCGAACACGTCTTCACCGCGGGGTGGAGCAATCTCTATCTTGAGGCCGCGCTTCGCAACCTCCGCTTGAAACGCTTCCCGGGCGGCATCGCTCAAATCATCGCCGCTTTCGGCGATCTGACCGAGTTCCTCGTCACTCATCGCGGAGTACACACCAGCGAAGCGAACGCGCTCTTGTTCGGGAGTCGTCATTTAATCCTACCGTAAAGGGATGGGCGAAAATATTTCTCCGCGTACTCAGCGATCTCTGCGGTTAACTGTCGCCGCTCCGGAAACCACGTCAGCTAACTTGCCACACCGTGTCCAGCACCGTCCCATCGACCCACTTCACGACCGCGCACGGACGATCGCCCAACTTCGGCCGCGCCGGCTTGCCGCAAATTTTCTCGACTTCCGCCTTGATGTCCTGAATCGGACGAATGGGCAGCTTCGATCCCTGCGATGTAACTGCATCGAGCAGGTCCGTGCGCCGCGGATTGATCGCAATTCCGCGCTCGGTCGCGACCACGTCAATCATCTCGCCGGGCCCGGTCATCGTCGTAACCTCGTCCACGATCACGGGAATGCGATCGCGGAACGAGGGCACCGCAAGAATGGTGCAGCCGGAAAACAGGCAGTTCTGCCATCCGCCAATGCCGTGCAGCAAGCGCCCGTCGGAGTGCGTCACCACGTTGGCATTGAAGTTCACGTCCACTTCCGTCGCACCCAATACCACGGCATCGACCAGCGAAGCAAAATTCCCCTTACCGTGATAGTTGTAGGAGGTGAACGGCGAAGTTGCCACATGCCGCGGATCATTCGCGATCGACCTCACGCCCTCGAGATCAAACGTCTGCCCATCCAGGATGTAATCGGTCAGCCCTTCTTGCAGCAACTCAACCAGGAATTTAGTTGACCCGCCGCGAACGAACCGCGCCTTGATTCCATCCTCTTTCATCATCTGCTTCAGATACTCGACGAATGCCAGCGCGATCCCACCCGCTCCTGCCTGGAAAGAAAATCCGTTCTTCATGATTCCCGTTATCCGCAGAAACTGCGCCACCAGCTCCGCGATCCGCAGCCGGTCGGGCGAGCGCGTAATCTGCGTCGTGCCCGAAACAATCTTCGCCGGATCGCCAATCGATTCCACCTCCACCACAAAGTCCACGTTGTTGCCCTGAATCTGCCAGGGCACGCAAGGAAAAGGCACGAGGTTATCGGTGACTACGATCACGCGGTCAGCGTAGATCGAATCCGCCAGCGCAAAGCCGAGCAACCCGCAGGCCGATTTGCCATGCGAACCATCCGCATTCCCGAAAAAATCGGCGGTCGGCGCCGCAATCACCGCGACGTCAATGTGAACGTCTCCATCCTGGATCGCCTGGTAGCGGCCGCCATGCGAGCGCAGCACCCCCATGCCGCGCATCTTCCCCTGCGTGCAG
>JBEKWX010000214.1:0-8890 GCA_049512675.1 Terriglobales bacterium
GCCGCAAGGCTCAGGTAAGGGTGAAAAGGTGCGGTAAGAGCGCACCGCCGCCGCAGTAATGCGGCGGGCAGGGCAAACCCCACACGGAGCAAGACCAAATAGGGAGGGATTTCCTGGCAAGCTTTCGGGCTTTGCCGGGGACGCGTGCTGGCTCGGTGCGCCACAACCTCCGGGTAGGTCGCTTGAGCCGCGCAGTAATGCGCGGCCTAGAGGAATGACCGTCCTGCCGGAAACGGCAGACAGAATTCGGCTTATAGGTCCGGCTGCCACAAGTTCTTATTTTCAATCACTTACAAAACACCGAATTCCGTTGTGACGCCGGTGTGACGCAGTTGAACGGTTTCAGACGTAGGCTCGGTCTTCGTTTGCTTGAGAATCGCCCTGCGCATGAGCCCGAAGAAAGGGCCAACCACACTCTACTACAGGCGAAACTTCCAGAACGCTGCACCGAAACACTTGATCCCAGTCTCAGCGGAAAGAACGATGAACGATACGAATTTCGCGTAGCCTAACCCTTGCGGAAAACCCGCCACCCACTGCGAAAAAGAACTGACAATCCCCAGAAAAGGCGTGGTGTGTGGACTGCTTTCTCGCTTCGTCCACGGACACACAGGGACGTCCGCAAGGTGTGAGATTATTCTTTGATCGAGTTCTGGCAGTACAAGGTGATGATGGCTTTACGTGAACGAATCTGATCCCAAACTTTTGGACCTGCAATCTGCTCTTGCTGAGGTGCAGCGCCTACGGGAAGAAAATGTTCGTCTGCGGGGTCTTTTGCAAGAGCACGGCATACAGCTTCCGGTGGTGCAGTCCCCGAACGGCATTCCCGTCAGAACGAGCACCCAACCAATTGCGCATACCCCTGTCTCGAAAGCTGAACAACGCATTGCTTTGTTCCGGAGCCTCTTCCACGGACGCGACGACGTTTATGCAGTTCGCTGGGAGAACGCCGACGGGCGATCTGGGTACATGCCCAAGGCAGATCGTGACTGGAAGGCCTATCTTCGCGCCAAAGACGAGGATCGCAAGAAGGTTGACCGCCAGACTCGGAAGTTCAGACCGCTGACTGACGAGGTAGTCCGCGGGCACCTCGTCGGAGATAACACCGTCGGCATTTATCCGCTGCTGCAGGATGAGACCTGCTGGTTCCTCGCGGTCGATTTCGATAAGAAAACATGGCAAAAGGATGCTACTGCGTTTCTGGCCGTATGCGGCGAACTGAAAGTGCCAGCGGCACTGGAGCGTTCGCGCTCAGGCAACGGTGGCCATGTGTGGATCTTCTTCGACCATCCAGTTCCCGCAAGCACCGCGCGAAAACTGGGCTGTGCAATCCTGACTCGGGCCATGGAGTCCCGTCACCAACTTGGATTGGATTCATACGACCGCTTCTTTCCCAACCAAGACACCATGCCAAAGGGCGGACTTGGCAACCTGATCGCGCTGCCACTGCAGAAGCTTCCGCGCGCAGATGGAAACAGCGTCTTCATAGATGCGGAGTTTCGTCCATATGATGATCAATGGGCCTTTCTGGCGGGCGTGAAACGGATGCCCGTTTCTGCTGCTGAGGCCGTCGTGCTGGAAGCTCAACGAGGTGGGGACCTTATCGGGGTGAGAATCAGCTCTGCGGAAGATGAGGGACAAGACCCTTGGACATTGCCGCCATCCCGAAAGCGAGCAGAGCGTCTAATACCAGGCCCCCTTCCGGTGCAGGTCCGAATTGTTCGCGCCAACCTTTTGTATATCGAAAAGAAGGATCTTCCTTCCGCGATGCTCAACCGGTTGCTTCGCCTTGGGGCATTCCAGAACCCCGAATTTTACAAGGCGCAGGCAATGAGGCTTCCCACTTTCAACAAGCCACGAGTCATTGCCTGTGGCGAGGACCTGGCGAACCACATTGCCCTGCCACGCGGTTGTCTGGTGGAGGTCATCGAGCTGTTGAAATCGCACCGCATCAAGCCAGAAGTCAGTGACGAACGGTTTGTTGGTCGTCCGATAGAGGTAGAGTTTTCCGGCCGACTGCGCCCGTTACAGCAGGATGCCGTTGATGCATTCGTGCAGCACGATGAAGGAATTCTCTGTGCTCCCACGGCTTTTGGCAAGACGGCTGTGGCAGCATGGCTGATCGCGGCAAGAAAGGTGAACACTTTGGTGTTGGTACATCGTCAACAATTGTTAGACCAGTGGCATGCAAGGTTGGCAATGTTCCTCAACCTTCCCGCCAAGTCAGTTGGACAAATCGGAGGAGGGACGACAAAACGCAGTGGTTGTGTGGATATTGCCATTCTTCAAAGTAGCCATGACAAGGAAGGGGTGAAAGACTTCGTGGCAGAGTATGGTCAAGTGATTGTTGACGAGTGCCACCATCTATCGGCGTTTACCTTTGAGCAGGTGATGAAGCAGGTGAAAGCGAAGTACATCGTCGGACTGACAGCGACTCCCGAGCGAAAAGATGGACATCATCCCATCATCTATATGCAGTGCGGCCCGATTCGATTCAAGCTCAGTGCCCGCTCAATGACGGCAGCTACGCCGTTCGAGCATGAAGTGGTTCCACGGTTGACCGACTTTTCCTTGCCGCCTGAGCGAACTGATATGACGATTCAGGAAGTGTACGCCGCAATCGTAGATGATCGCGTCCGCAATGAATTGATCCTTACCGATCTCATCAAGACAACCACAGATGGGCGCTCACCGTTGCTGCTTACCGGCAGAACAGAGCACTTGGAATACTTCGAAACGGAGCTTGCTGGCAAGGTGAACCACGTGTTTACGCTGAAGGGTGGCATGGGCAAGAAACAACGACGATCGACAGCAGAGGCAATTGCGGCTGTGCCCGAGTGCGAGCCGAGAGTCATTCTGGCGACCGGCAGCTACATAGGCGAAGGGTTCGACGACGCTCGCTTGGATACGCTCTTTCTGGCAATGCCCATTTCTTGGAAGGGAACGCTACAGCAATACGTAGGGCGTCTCCACCGACTTCATGATGCCAAGCACGTTGTCCGAGTCTACGATTACGTGGATTCCAACGTCCCTATGCTGGCGCGAATGTACGCGCGTCGCCTAAAAGGGTACAACCTGATCGGCTATACGATCCGGGACGCCAGCAACGAAACGTCGTTCTTTCAGAATGTTGAAAATCGATCTTCCAAAGAGCCTTTGATCAACGGAGAAACATGACAAAACGGAACAGTCGCCCGGTGGTTCTGCATCCGCCGAGCCTGAAAGGAGAACCTGGGACAAATCTCCCTTCGCTGGGCAAGGCGAGGCTTAAGGAACTGATCGAACAGGCGATCGTGGATGCTTACGGCGAAGAAGAACAAGCAGGCGGTTTTTTCACCATGATTGAGGAACACCTCGCGTTGCCGTTCCCTGTGAAGGTCCTCGGCGTCGATGCTCACGTGGAGAAGGTCGACATGACGCTAGATGGCCAAATTGTTGCCATTTGCCGTCGAGGCAAAACGCGCCAGAAGATCCCAATCCTGGACCTGCCTTTGCCAACGCCGGCACCGGCAGGCGTGGAATGGATTGTCGCTTATCGCCACCGGAGCCGAGGATCCTGGTGAGCGAATACCAGTATTACGATTTCCGCGCAATCGACCGTCCACTGACGAAAAAAGAGATGGCCGCGCTACGTTCCATCTCGACGCGGGCCGCAATCACCACAACGAGCTTCGCGAACCACTACGAATGGGGAGACCTGAAAGCGAATCCGAGCAAGCTATTGGAGAAATATTTTGACGCTTTTGTCTACTTCGCGAGCTGGGGGACGCATGAGTTCTATATTCGCCTCCCACAGAAATCGGTTGACTACAAGTTGCTCAAGGCCATGATCCCAGGCCAGACCGTGCGTGTGCGAAGAACCACGAGATTCGTGATCGTTGAATTTGGATGTGAGTCGGAGTGGGATGGCGAGGACGACGGGACCGGATGGATGGCCTCCCTCATGCCCCTGCGCTCAGACCTGCTTCGCGGCGACCTCCGATGCCTGTATCTCGGCTGGCTTCGCAGTGCGCAGGATGGAGGACTTGATGAAGATGAAATGGAGCCGCCCGTGCCTGCAGGCTTGCAAGAATTGTCCGGTTCCCTCGATGCTCTGATCGAATTCCTCGAAATCAACGAGGACCTCGTCGAGGTTGCTGCACAGGCTTCAAAACCACTCGCTGCTGGACCGAGCCGCAAAGAGGTGTCCGCATGGATTCGAGGCCTGTCGGAAAAGGACAAGAACGAGTTGCTCATTACTGCGGTCGTGGAGCAGGGCGAGCGCTGGCGAAACGACCTCATGCGGCGTTTCCGGTGTACGGACTTACAGCAACCCTCGGACGTGCCCTTTGCAAGCGAACGGCGCAAAGTGGGCAATCTTCTGGCAGCGGTCCATGCGCGTGCGAAGGAGAGAGCCCGGCTACTGAACGAAGAGCGCATTGCGGAAGCGGCAAAACGAAGAGCGGAAGACGAAGCAAGCCGGACTCGATATCTCGATCAACTAAGTCGACGCGAACCGGAAATCTGGGAGGAGGTCGCCCTACATATCCTGAAGCGGCAGCCCAACGAGTACGCTAGGGCGGTTGGCTTGCTGACCGACTTGCATGATCTCGCAGTCCGCCGGGGCAAGAGAGCCAAATTTCAGATGGAACTTGAGAAGATCCGGCAGACACACGCCGCCAAGGAGAGCTTCTTGCGTCGACTTGCCAAGGCAAACTTGTAGGTAGGCTGATCGCGACTACGAGCAAACAATCGTCTTGACCGCCCATTGTGACGCCGGTGTGACGCAAAACCTGCCAACACTGACAAAGTTGACATCTTTGACACTTCGCGGCGATTGATTTTAAATAAGTTGTTTGTTTGCAATGCAGTCCGGGGAATTCGGCTTACAGGTCCGGCTGCCACAAACCATCTATCTTTCGCATAATTAGAAAATCGCCTCTCCGATTGTGACGTTCTGAATCGGGTAACTGAAATGGACTAAGCCGAAATTTTCAAGCAGTTTGTAAGTGCCATCAATAATCACAATGTGCAATCCCTGGCGGCGCTCATGACAACCGATCATGTGTTCGTGGACTCCGTGGGGAATCGGGCGCACAGCGCAGCATCCATGGAATCTGGATGGCGCGGCTACTTCGCAATGTGTCCGGACTACTGGATTCGCACGGATTACGTGATGAGGGAAGATGGCGTGGTCTTAGCGGTGGGGGAGGCGGGCGGGACCATAGACGGCGTGTCATGGCGGACGCCGACGGCCTGGAAGGCGGTGGTTCGCGGCCGCAAGGTGATGGAATGGCGGGTGTTCGCGGACAACAAGCCGGTTTACGAGATCTTGGCGAGACGGCAGCAGTAGCTCTCCGCAACGGGTTGGGTTAACCACGCATTCCTACGCGCGAAGTTTGGCTGCCGCTACTAGCGCCTGTCCGAGGCTCAAACCGCCATCCCCCGAGGGCACTTCCTTCTGTGTGAACACCTCAAATCCAGCTTCGGACAGCCGTGTTTCCAGCCGTTGGGACAAGTAGATATTGTGAAAGGTTCCGCCACTCAGGCACACACGGTTGAGAGCGGTTTTCTGTTGTAGCAGCGTTGCCAACTGGACGAACCCCTCAACCAGCCCGTTGTGAAAACGCCGGCTGATCGTTCCGACAGGAACGCTTCTGCCGAGATCTTCCAGCAGCGCTTCAAACAGCGGCCGAGTGCTGATGATCCAATGGTCATCTTCCGGCGCTAGCTCCGGCAAGAGCTTCATCGGATAGGCGGTGTTTCCCTCCGGCGATTCAACCTCTGACGATGCCATCGCCATCTCCAGTTCGATGGCAGCCTGGGCCTCGTAATTGACCTGTTGACGGATTCCAACTAACGCGGCCACGGCATCGAACAGACGCCCGCAGCTGGACGTGAGCGGCGAATTCACTCTCTGTTCCATCATGCGCAGGAGAAGCTCCGCCTTTGGCCGATTGAGTTGGCGCACGAACGGGATATCCAACTTCAGAAAGTCACTTCCGAAATGATGTGCCAGGTAGCTTACCGCCATCCGCCATGGTTCACGGATCGCGGTCGCTCCACCGGGCAGGGGCACATACTCAAAATGAGCGGCGCGTTCGAAGCCTTCATATCCGGCGATGAGCACTTCTCCGCCCCAAATTTTTCCATCGGTGCCGTAGCCCGTTCCATCCAGGGCGAACCCGATCACCCGGCCTTCAAGGTGATTCTCCGCCATACAACTGGCAATGTGCGCGTGGTGGTGCTGCACGCCCACCAACTTCGCTCCGCTCTGTTCGAGCGCCCATCTGGTGGAGAAGTAGTCGGGATGGAGGTCGTAGCCGATGATCTCCGGCCGGATCTCGAGAATCCGCTCCAGATGCTCGATGGCTTCGTGGAAAAAACTATAGCTTTCTGCGTTCTCCAAATCTCCTACGTGCTGACTCAAAAAAGCATGCTTCCCTTTGGTGAGGCAGATGGTGTTCTTCAGTTCGCCTCCGACGGCCAGCACCGAAGGCTGATCGTCTTTCAGGAAAACCGGCACCGGAACAAAACCTCGGGAACGCCGCAACTGCCGGGTAAGGCCGCCTGCAACTCGCACCACGGAATCGTCGCAGCGCAACAAAATGTCGCGGTTATGCACGAGGAAGCGGTCGGCAAGACAGTTCAATCGACGGACTGCCTCTTGATTATCAATCGCGATCGGCTCCTCGCTCTGGTTGCCGCTGGTCATCACCAGAGCCTTGAACCCTCCCTCGGAGAGCAGCAGGTAATGAAGCGGCGTGTAAGGCAGAAAAATTCCCAGATAAGAGCCGGGCGTCCCCGTCCGGCCGCAACTTTTTCGGCAGTAATACAATCGGCCGCTGGATCGATTGCAGAGCCGCTCTCGCCGCATCATCCAATTCGCAGATTTCCTCGGCGGCCCGCAAATCCGGAACCATCACGGCAAACGGCTTTTCAACCCGGCGCTTCCGCTGACGCAGCAGAGCCACCGACGCGAGGCTCGTCGCATCGGCGGCCAGGTGAAAACCGCCGAGACCCTTCACTGCTACGACCATTCCTGCATGGAGCGCGGAGACCGCTTCGCCGATGGGATCGCGGCATTCGATCCGCTTTCCAGACTTATCCCAGAGTTCCACCCGAGGTCCACACTCCCAGCAGGCGTTGGGCTGAGCGTGAAACCTTCGATTTAATGGGGCTTCGTACTCCGCCTGGCAGGCTGGGCACATGGGGAAAACGGCCATGGAAGTGCTCGGCCGGTCGTAAGGAATATCGCGAATGATCGTGAAGCGCGGCCCGCAGTTGGTGCAGTTGATGAACGGATAGCGATAGCGCCGGTCATTCGCGTCGAACATTTCACGCAGGCAAGGGGGACATATCGCAACATCCGGCGAAATGAGAGTGCGGACTTCCTCGCCCTCAGCACTGTGAACAATGCGGAAATCTTGATCGCCCCCGATCTGCACGACAAAGCACGGAACTTCACGGACGGCCAAGCTCGTAATCCGCGCCAAGGGCGGCGCTTCGGCGGGCAAGTGGTCAACGAAATCCTGAACAGTTTCTGCCGGCCCCTGGATTTCAATGGTGACTCCGGCGGATGTATTGCGAATCGTACCGCTAAGGTGCCTGCTGGTAGCGAGACGATAGATGTACGGCCGAAATCCAACTCCCTGCACGATGCCTGAAACTTCGATCTGGCGCCGAACGTCCATACATCGTCAGCTCACAGTCTGCTGCGTCGTTTCCTGCGCCAGCGGCTTGCGTGCTTTGCGTCGCTCCTCCAGCCACGTCATCCATTCGTGCAAACCGTTGCCGGTCAGGCAAGACACTTTCACAATCTCCATCCCCGGATGCACCTTGCGGGCATTCTCCGCCGCCGCCTCGATGTCAAACGGGACGTACGGAAGCAGATCGATTTTGCTCAGCACGAGTAAGTCGGACTTGAAGAATATGGAAGGATATTTCAGCGGCTTGTCTTCGCCTTCGGTAACACTCAACACCACGACCTTAGCCGCTTCCCCCAAGTCATAACTGGATGGACAAACCAGGTTACCCACGTTTTCGATAAACAGGAGATCGAGGTCTTCGAGTTTCCAGTCCGCCAAATGACGCACGACCATGCGGGCGTCCAGGTGGCAGGTGCCGCCGGTTGTGATTTGCTTTACCGGAAAATGAAATCGCTTTAGCCGGTTGGCATCGTTTTCGGTCTGAATATCGCCCGTCAAAACGGCCACGCGATCATGCCGCGGCAGGGCTTCGAGAGTGCGCTCCAGAAGACTGGTTTTGCCGGAACCGGGAGAACTTATCAGGTTCAGACATAGAATGCCGTGCTCCTGAAATCGGGCACGTAACTCAGCCGCGACGCGGTCGTTCTCACTGAGTACTTTTTGCTCCAACGGAACTCGATCCATATTCTTCCACCTCCAGATAGGCCAACTCTAACTCATCTCCACTGATGCATGTGGTTTCCAGGCTCGCGCATTGCGGACATCGGGAGTCGTAGTCGCGCACCACGAACTCACGTTCGCAGACCTGACAACGATGGAGGCGGGGACAGACCTCGATCCCCAGCTCAAGCGACTCCAGATCGGTCTCGTGAACGATCGCTTCAAAACAGAAGCGCAGGGCGTCCTGATCGATGGCTGCCATTTCGCCAATCCGGAGACCGACTCTGCAAGGGTAAGTTCCCGGATGGAGACCCATCTCGGTCTTGACCGCTTCCAGCACCGAACTCGCGATCGCCATTTCGTGCAATATTTCCCCAATCTGCGTGTGGAGCGCCGGGCGTCCACCCCGGCTGGACGGGCGAGGACGCCCGTCCCTCCATTGTATGATTCTCATGCGGTCACAGCATTAGCAGATGCGCGGCAATTGATCGCCTGCGAGCATGTCCACGATACGGGTCGTGCCAAACGGCGTTCGCATCGTC
>JBEKWX010000215.1:0-6765 GCA_049512675.1 Terriglobales bacterium
ACGACCGGGCGAAGGAACGCGGTACGCACTTCAACCGGCTGCTGACGGGATCGATGCAATATACCGACAGCGCCACGGGTGGATTGGAATCGACGGCGCGGGTGCGAGTGGAACGGGTTCGAGCCTAGGGGGCGTCATGGCGAGCGCAAAGATTGCGGCACTGGGGACGACGCGCAAGCTGTTGGGATTCAGCCGGCGGACGGTGGAAGTCGAGATTGACAATGCCACGATCGCCGATGTCCTGCGCCAGTTGCCGACGCTCGACGGGCGCACCCTCTATGACAACCTGGTTTGCGACGGACGGTTGCGCGGCGATTTCGCGGTGGTGGTAAATGGTCTGAGCTTGAAAGCGGATCAGTTGAACAGGCGCCTGCAGGGAGGCGAGGAGGTCGTCACCATGGCGATCTTGCGTCACCTGCACGGCGGCTGACGGAGCGCCCATGGCTAGATACGGAATGGTGATTGACCTGAAGCGGTGCATCGGCTGCAATTCGTGCACCCTCGCCTGCAAGCAGGAAAACGGTACACCCGAGGGCGTGCATTTTGCCCGGGTAGTAACGCGCGAAGTGGGGACTTACCCCGCAACCAAGCGAACCTTCCTGCCCGTGCTTTGCAATCACTGCTCGGACGCGCCTTGTGCGGAAGCCTGTCCCACCGGTGCCACCTACATCCGTGCGGATGGAATTGTAATGGTGGATAGGGAAAAGTGCATCGGCTGCCGCGCCTGCAACGTGGCTTGTCCATACATGAACCGTCACTTCGTCGCGAAAGGCCTGCTCATGGGCTACGGCACGGACGGTCTAACGCCGTATGAAGCGATCAAGTTCCTGGACTTTGAAGAAGGCACCAATATCAAGTGCACGCTGTGCGCGCCTCGCGTGGACCAGGGTCTGGAACCAGCGTGCGTCATAACTTGCCCAACGGATGCTCGCATCTTTGGCGATGTGGAGGATCCAAACGGCAAGCTGCAGCGCCTGGTCAAAGATCGGAAGGGCTGGACCTTGTCGCCCGAGTACAACACAAAGCCCAACGTGTGGTACCTGGACGAATAGTGAGATCCGGCGCAGGAAGCAGGGAGAGACAGTGACCACACAAAGTGTTGCAATCGCGAACCACCGTTTCGCGTTCGGGTACTACCGCCAAACGTTCTGGAACTGGCTGATCGGCACCGCTTTCTTCCTCGGCGGTCTGGGCGCGGGATTGTTTGTCCTGGCGTTGCTGACCGATCACACGGCCGGGATGCTGGTCGGGTACCTGATCGTAGTCGTCGGCAAGAACACCGCGCATTTGCTTTTTCTCGGCCGGCCGGAGCGGTTCTGGCGGGCAGCGATGCGTCCCGACCGCTCATGGATTGCGCGTGGCATCTGGGCCATGGGATTCTTCGCGGTGAGTGGCCTGATTCTGCTCTTACCTCGCGTCCTGGGGCCCGCATGGCAACTGTACGGCTGGCTAAACGGCGCGGCCACGGCGGTCGCTGTTCTATCGGCGATCGTCATCATGTTCTACGACGGGTTCGTCATGAACTCTTCCCCGGGAGTTGCTTTCTGGCGGACGCGCTTGCTCCCGCTGCTGCTCCTGATGTATGCGACCCTGGGTGGAACCACGTTGTCGCTGACGATTCGCGAACTCCGGGGAGAGGCAATTCCAGGCTTTCTTCCCAACCTCGAACACGGATTGCTGGTGGTGAATTTTGTACTGCTCGCAGTCTACCTGGCGCGCATGAACCGCTCGTTGCCCGCCGCGCGCGAGACTCTGCGCCAGTGGTTGAGCGGGCCGTATGCACGCGTGTTCTTTGGACTGGTTCTGCTGGTCGGACTATTGGCCACTCTGCTGCTCTCGGTGGTTCAGAGTCGCGTGCAGGCGACCGGGCTCGTTTTACTCATTGCTGCTTGTGAACTAACCGGCGATTTTACTCTGGTGATGGTCTTGCTGAAGTCCGGTTTGTTTCCGCGGCAGACTGCGCTCACGTACAGCGCCCGCGGCATCTGACGCCCCCTATTCGAGTTCGGGAATCCTAGGGCCGGAACCCGGCGCTACGAGATCTTCGGCGGCTCTGACTTGCCATTTGCGTGATTCGAATCGCGCTCTCGGATCCGCAAAATACTTCAGGGAACTCTCTATCCACCTTCCAATACACAAGACTCAATAAAATACCCATGATGGAGATATCCGTTCCTGTTCCTCGGTAAACCATTGATGTCTAGATGGCTCTTGAGCAACCATGCATCAGCGATTCGGATACAATCATCCGTGCGACCTAGGATGACGCGCAATACCATCGGGACATGAGTAAACATGCTCGCCTTTGCTATCTCGATCACGCCTCCTTAGGACGGCCTGGCCGCAAGACCATCGAGCGGGTCTCGAAGGAAGTCGTCCGCGCAAGCCAATTCGCCACCAGCGGGACGCTTGAGACCCTTCGGCAGTTGAAGGCTGTTGACGATGCCCGGCGTCGGATCGCGCGTTTCGTTCACGCCGATCTGGAAAGTGTTCTGCTGGTCGGCAACACAACGCAGGCGCTGGGCATGATTGCAACTGCACTACCCCTGCATCGCGATGACAACGTCCTGATTGCGGACGTCGAATTCATGGGAGCAACGGAAGTGTGGCGGGACATCTGCCGCCGCCTTGGCGTTGAGTTGGTGCCGGTCCCCAGCACGGGAGGGCAGCTTGCCGCCGAACATTTTTCGCGGTTCGCCAATTCCCGGACCAGGGCCATCGTCATCAGTACCGTGCAGGAAGTGAGCGGGAGCCGGGCCGATGTCGAGACGATTCGCGAAGTGGCGTCAAGAAGCGGCGCCTATCTGATCGCCGATGGCATTCAAGAAGTGGGTGCGGTGCCGGTTTTCTTCAAAGAACTCGGTGTAGATGCCTACTGCGCGGGCGGGCATAAATGGATGCGGAGCCCGTTTGGATTGGGATTTGCCTGTCTGAGCCAGCGACTGCTTGAGGTGCTCGACCCCAGCTACCATGGATATCTGGCGCTGGCCGAGCCGGAGATGGGTTGGGATCGCTACATGGGACTAACGTCGCGTTCACCGTTTGACCTGTTACCGCTACGGCAGGATGCTGTTCGCCTGGAAACCGGAGGGTTCCCGAACTGGCTTGGAGCCGCTGCGCTAGATACAGCGGCGAGTGAACTCGAATCCAAGGGACAGACAAGCGTGTGGGCGCGAATCCGGCGCTTGAGAAAACGCCTGGTTGCGGGACTTAGCGAAATGGGGGTTGAGATACTTGGCGGGGTCGACGTTCCCGAGAGGACACAGTCGGGAATTGTTACGTTTCATCTGTTAGGTGGTGCGGGACAAGAAAGATTGCTTGTCCGGCGCCTGAGTCAGGAACATATCCAAGTTTCGTTGCGATATGTTTCAGGAATAGGAGGGGTCCGTGTGGCGGTTCACGAGAGTAACAACGCGGACGAAGTAGATGACCTTCTTGATGTTGTACGCTCCTTCTTGCGCGGTGCAGCATACAAGATAAACTCGCACGCTTAGGTAGCGATAAGAGACCATTCAATCGACATTTTCTTTCTTACTCCAAAACAGAAGCTTCGGAGTCGCTCTAATTGCGCTGAACCTTCCAATAAACAAGACTGATCCCGGCCAGCAAAGCCGCAAAGATCGGAACTGAATAGCGCAGGCCCTCTACATAAAAAGTGCTGCACCCGATGGCAACGAGAAATAAAATGCCCATGATGCTGGAGACCGGAAACAGCCGGAGCCGCAAGGGCAAATCGTTTACTTTGGCACCGATGGAGCGGCGAAACCGTAAGTGAGCCAGCAGGATGACGATCCAAACAAAGTACATTCCCGCGACTGCCGAACCGTACATGAGGAGAAATGCGCCTTTGGGAACGTAAATCGCCAGTAAAATCGCAAGTACCATTCCTAAACTTGAAACAGCTAGCGCCCGATGCGGCACCCCGTTCCGCCCCAAACGCCCCAAGGACTCAGGCGCATAGTGTCCCCGCGCAAGAGAGAACAGCATCCTGGTGGTAAGGTAGAGGTCGGTGTTCGCGCTGGAAAGCGCCGCCGTAATCACGACCAGATTCATGATCGCAGCCGCATAAGGAACGCCAATTGCCGCGAAGACGCGTACGAATGGACTGCCACTGATGGTCCCGTCGCCGATCTGGTTCCAGGGAGACACAGTGACCATCACCGTCATCGCCAGAACATAGAACAGGATTAGACGGAAGACCATCGTGCGCATGGCGCGTGGAATAGCTTTTTCCGGTCGCTCTGCCTCTCCCGCCGTAACTGCAATCACCTCCACCCCCATGTAACTCGAAATGGTGAGAGTAAAGGCCAGCCACACGCCACGATACCCATGAGGCAGGAAGCCGCCATAGGCGACCAGATTTCGAAATCCCACCGCCGGACGGGGGGACAAGCCAGTGATCAGCGCGATCCCAATCAATATGAAAACGATGATCGCGACCACCTTCACAAAGGCGAACCAATACTCGAATTCTCCAAAATTGCCAACCTGCGCGGCATTGATGGCTACAAGTCCAACGGAAACCATGGCGACCCAAAGCCACTGCGGCGTTCCCGGAAACCAATACCGAAAATAAATAGCCACTGCTGTAACCTCGGCGCCAATGGCCACCATCTGAACCAGTCCGTAAGTCGCACGCACGGTGAAGCCGAACCACGGACTCAGGTAGCGCTCGGCATAGATACCAAACGCGCCGGCTACCGGATGGACCACCGCCATCTCAGCCACTGAGTAAGCTACGATCAGGGCTAGAATTGCCCCAAGAAGATAATTCAGAATGACCGCTGGACCGGCAAGATCAATAGTTACGCTACTGCCCAGGAAAAGACCGACGCCAATGGCGCCGCCAATGGCAATCATGGAGATCTGGCGCTCGGTCAATCTCCGCTGCAGATTCTGCGACGAGGGCGCCGAGTCGAATGCTTGCTCGCTGGCAGAGTCCGAGATGGCCATCACGACCTTCCGCCTGCTGGCGTCGTCGCCGGACGCGGCAGACATGACATGTTATGCAAACTACTTGCCAGCGATCTCCTCCAGTGCGTTGACGAACCTGCCGATCTCATCATGCGTGTTGTAGTGCACCAGCGAGGCTCGCACCGCACCGCCCTCGCTCAATGTTAGCCGTTTCATCAGCCTCGGCGAATACATATTGCCATCGCGCACTGCAATCCCCTTAGCGGCCAGCTTGGTTGCTACCGTGGCGGGTGGAACGCCCGCAAGATTGAACAAGAACGTCGGCAACCGTTGCGGAATAGCTTTCGGATCTTGTATGCCGTACACCGTTGCTGCCTTGATTGCGGTGACACCCGCCAGGAGTGCGCGGGACAGGCCACGCTCATACTGGCAAATTGCCTCCATCGCCCTCCCCAGGCGTTGACGATGCGAACTCGAGCTATCGTTTCTGTCTCCGTCACACAGTTGTCCGAGTTCCGCCAAGTATTCAATCGCCGCATTCATACCCACAACATTCTCGTAAACAAACGTTCCCACCTCGATTTTTGAGGGCGGAGTATTGGGGATGAATTCTTCGCGGAAGGTTGGCAGAGCCTCGAGGGCCGCGCGCCGTCCCCACAAGAAGCCCATGTGTGGCGCGAAGATCTTATAGCCGGAGCAGACCAGATAATCGCATCCCCAGGTCTTGACGTCGATGGCGCCGTGGGGCGCGTACTGCACGGCATCGAGGAAAACCTCCGCGCCCGCGGCGTGAGCTCTCCTCGCAACATCGGCCACATCTATGATCGTTCCTAAAGCATTCGACGCTACCGTACATGCTACCAGCCGCGTCCGGGAAGAGAGCAGTGGTTCCAGGTCGGCCACACGCAGAGTACCGTCGTCAGCTACGTTCCACCACCGGATGACCGCACCTTCACGCTCCAGGGCCAGCCAGGTTGCGATGTTGGCCTCATGATCGAGATCGGTCACAATGAATTCGCGCCGCTCGGCCAGAGTCTGCCCAATTGCGAGGCTTACCAAGCGCATGAAAGACGTGGCGTTCATACCGAATGCAATCTCGTCGGGATCGGCCGCGTTCAGAAAATCCGCCACCGCTTTCCTGGCCTGGGCAATCGCGGCGTCCACTTCCTGGCTTTCCCGGTAGCAACCGCCTCGCTGCACGCTTCGCGTGAGCAGGTGGTCGGCAACCGCGTCCAGGGCTTTCTGGGGGATTTGGGCTCCTGCGGCATTATCGAAGAACATGGAGCTCCCTGGCCGATTCAACGCAGGAAACATCCGCCGCACGCGATCCACTGGGAATTCCGCCATGTTGGCCGCTTTTTCAGGCACAGATCACCTCAACAAAGAATTCCGCGCGCCATTCTAATTCTGCCTTGTGGCCTTCGCGGCAACCGGTCGGTTGCCCTTGCGCGGTGCAGACGACTGGACGGCTTCGAGCAACCGGTCGATGTCGGCGGCGTTGTTGAAAAAATGACAGGAGACTCGCACCCCGCCTACATGCGATGTATAGCGCACCGAAACTAGAATCTTTCGCTCGAGAAGCCTCTCCATCAATCGGATATTCTCTGCCGCCGAACCAACGCTGAAGGTCACGATCCCGGAACGATGCTGGCGCGCGAGCGGCGTCACGATCTCAATGCCGAGAGTTTGTAGTCCTTCGATGAGGTGATCGGTCAAGGCATAGATATGTTCGGCGATGCGGTCCTGGCCGAGAGACTGAATCATTTTCAGCGCAGCCGCTAATCCGATGCCTCCGGCGTAATTTGCCGTCCCCCCGACCTCGTAAACCCGCGCGCCTTTCGTGAATTCATA
>JBEKWX010000216.1:0-6751 GCA_049512675.1 Terriglobales bacterium
TTCTGGTCGAGGCCTTCGAGCAGACGGCGGCGCAGGCCATACACCGCTTCGCGCTGCTTGTTCATGACGTCGTCATACTCCAGCAGATGTTTGCGGGCCTCGAAGTTTTGGCCTTCAACGGCTTTCTGCGCGCCTTCGATTTGGCGCGTGATCATGCGCGATTCGATGGGAACACCTTCCTCCATGCCGAGGCGTTGCAGCAGGTTCGAAACCCACTCCCTGGCGAAGATCCGCATCAGGTCGTCTTCGAGCGAAAGATAGAAACGCGACGAACCCGGGTCGCCCTGGCGGCCGGCGCGCCCACGCAGCTGATTGTCGATGCGTCGCGCTTCGTGGCGTTCGGTACCGAAGATGTGCAACCCGCCGGCCTCGATCACCTCCTTATGTTCCTGGTCCGTGTCGTTCTTGTAGCGGGTAAGGACCTCGTTCCACTGATCGGTCGGGACGACGTACTCATTGCCGGCGTAGTACCAAACCGTGCGGTTGGGATCGTCCACCTTGGCTTCGATCTTGCCCTGCGCGGCGCGGATCGGCTGCGCCATCCCTGTCTTCACGCATTCCTGCTTGGCCATGAATTCGGGGTTGCCCCCGAGCAGAATGTCGGTGCCACGACCCGCCATATTGGTGGCGATGGTGATCCTGCCCTTGCGTCCCGCCTGCGCCACTATTTCCGCTTCGCGCTCGTGAAACTTCGCGTTCAATACGACGTGCTCCTTCAATCCTTTCTTATTCAGCAGGTCAGAAAGACGCTCGGACTTCTCGATCGAGGTGGTGCCGACCAGCACAGGCTGGCCGCTCTCGTGCAGCCTCTGGATTTCGTCAGCGGCCGCGAAATATTTTTCTTTCTCCGTGCGGTAGACGATATCCGGATTCTCTTTGCGCAGCAGCGGGCGATTGGTCGGAATGACGATGACTTCGAGCTTGTAGATCTTGTCGAATTCCGGCGCCTCAGTTTCCGCAGTGCCCGTCATGCCCGCCAGCTTTTTATACATGCGGAAATAGTTCTGGAACGTGATAGTGGCGAGGGTTTGATTCTCGCGCTCGATCTTCACATTCTCCTTGGCTTCGATTGCCTGGTGCAGCCCGTCAGACCAGCGGCGGCCTGGCATCAGGCGCCCTGTGAATTCGTCCACAATCAGGACTTCGCCATCTTTCACTACATATTCGACGTCTTTCCGGTAAAGCGCGTGCGCTTTGACGGCGGTCTCAACGTGATGCTTCAGCGCCCAGTTTTCCGGGTCGGCAATGTTGCCGATCCCCAGCAGCTTCTCGACTTTTTCCCAGCCCTCGTCGCTGACCGTGACGTTGCGATGCTTTTCGTCGACCACATAATCCCCGGTCATGATCTTGGGCTCGCCCGGCTGCGTGTCAATTTCTTCGCCCCTTTCCAGCTTGGGGATGATGCGATTCACCTTGTAGTACTTGTCCGTAGACTCTTCGCTGGCGCCCGAAATGATGAGCGGCGTGCGGGCTTCGTCGATAAGGATGGAGTCGACTTCGTCGACGATGGCGAAGTTGTGCACGCGCTGCACGCAATCGTTGAGGTCGAACTTCATGTTGTCGCGGAGATAGTCGAAACCGAATTCGTTGTTGGTGCCGTAGGTCACGTCGGCAGCGTAGGCGGCGCGGCGCTGCTCGTCATCGAGGTCGTGGACGATCACGCCCACCGTCAGGCCGAGAAAGCTGTAGAGCTTGCCCATCCATTCCGAGTCGCGCTTGGCTAGGTAGTCGTTGACCGTGACCACGTGCACGCCGCGTCCACTCAGCGCGTTCAGATAAACCGGAAGCGTGGCGACCAGCGTTTTGCCCTCGCCGGTTTTCATTTCGGCGATCTTGCCCTCGTGCAGAACCATGCCGCCGATCAACTGCACGTCGAAGTGCCGCATGTTGAGCACGCGCCGTCCAGCTTCGCGGACAACGGCAAACGCTTCCTCCAGCAACTCGTCGAGAACGACCTTGAGTACCTCGCTGCGCTCCGCTTCGATTTCCTTCTGGCGGTCACTGTTCCGGAAACCGACGTCCGGAAGATCAGTATCCGCTTCCGGTTCGTCGGCGATGGAGTTGAGCCGCTCCTGAATTCGGGCGCGAAACTCCGCCGTCTTGCCGCGAAGTTGGTCGTCAGAGAGCTTCTGTATTTCCGGTTCGAGCGCGTTGATAGCCTCCACCCGAGGCTGCAAGCGCTTGACTTCGCGCTCATTCTTCGTCCCGAAAACCTTGCCCAGCAATGTGTTGATCAAAACGGAAATCCTTCAGAGACACGCGTCCCAGGCATCAGTAAAAGCCTAGCACATTAGATGCGGCAGCGATGGCGAACGACGGACACCACTAAACAAGCTGCGAAAAAACTCCGAATCCGCTTAGAGACGGGGCTTGCCTCGTCTAGGGCCGCCAAGGAACTATGGAGGACGTTGAGCACCGCGCCGGGTTTGGCTTCGCTCTGTCCTTCCCTGTATCATTCCGGTCGGACGAACCATGCCCACCTTCTACCAGCGATTTCAGGAAACGGCTCGCAAGTTCCCCGACAACGTTGCCCTTGAGATTCAACGGCAGCAGACGGTGGAGCGTGTCACCTTTGCGGAACTGACGCGCATGTCGGAGAGCGTGGCGCGCTGGCTCTCGACGCGCGTGGCACGGGATGCGCGCGTTGCGATTCTGGCGGCGAACCATCCGCGGTGGGTGGCGGCATATTTAGGGATCATCGCCGCCGGCCGAACGGCGGTTCCGCTCGACACGGCTTTCCGTGCCGACGAGGTGAAGAAGTTGTTAATCGACAGCGGAGCGTCGCTGTTGTTCTGCGACGTGAAGCATCTTCCGGTGGCCGCGGAAGCGGTCGAGGGACTGGGCATAAGTCTGGTGATGACGTCAGCGGCCGCCGAACAGAACCTCACACCAACTGAAGCGAGCGCACCCAACCTCACCGCCGATCTCGATTCCATCTTCGCCGACGACCCCGCTGGCTTTCAACCCATCGTCCCCGCTGAGGACGACCTGGCCGCGCTGCTCTACACCTCGGGCACCACCGCCGATCCAAAGGGCGTCATGCTCACCCACGCCAACCTGGTCGGCGAGGCGAATTCGGTGCTCGCGGTAATGAAGATTGGTCCTGAGGATGCGCTGCTCGGAATCCTTCCGATGTTTCATGTTCTCGCGCAGATGGCGAACCTTTTCCTGCCTCTATTCAACGGCGCGCGCGTCGTGTATCTGGAAACGCTGAACACCACCGAATTGTTGCGCGCTTTGCAGGACCGCAACATCACCGTGTTTTGCGTTGTACCCCAGTTCTTTTACCTGATTCACGAGCGTATTTTCAAAGAACTGCACAAACGCGGCAAGTTCACGCTGTCGCTGGTACGCACGCTGATGGCGCTGAACCACTTGCTGCGGCGAGTCGGAGTCAACGCAGGCAAACTTTTCTTTGGAAAGATTCACGCGACCTTCGGCGCTCGCATGCGCTATCTGATAACCGGCGGCTCGCGATTCGATCCGGCCATCGCCCGCGACTTTTACGCCTTTGGCATCGATGTTCTGAATGCGTACGGCTTGACGGAAACGTCAGGCGGGGCCTTCATCAACCCTCCCGGGCAGGTTGTTGTATTTGGCTCGGTCGGTCGGCCTTTTCCCGAGGTCGAAGCCAAGATTATCGAAGAGAAGACGGTCGAGGAGAAGACCTTGGACCCGCAACCGGTGGAAGCGGGCGCGCCGCGCGTTGGTGAGATTGCCATTCGCGGCGCAATCGTCATGAAGGGATATTGGAATCGTCCCGAGGCCACGGCGGAGGTGCTGCGCGACGGCTGGTTCTACACCGGCGATCTCGGCTACTTCGATTCCGGCGGCAACCTATTCATCACCGGGCGGCGCAAGGAAGTCATCGTGCTCGCCAACGCAAAAAATGTGTACCCGGAGGAGATCGAGGCGCATTACCTCCGGGCGCAGTCTGTGAAAGAAATTTGCGTGATGGCATGGGAGGCGCGCCTGGGTGATCCGACATCGGAGCGGCTGCATGCCGTGGTCGTGCCCAACTTTGAACTGTTGCGCGAACGCAAGATCGTCAACGCAAAAGAGGCGATCCGCCTCGACATTGAAGCGCTCTCCCACAAGATCGCTTCCTCCAAACGTCTGGGAAGTTATGACATTTGGCAGGAAGAGCTGCCGCGCACGACGACGCGCAAGTTGAAGCGCTTCCAGATAGAGAAGAAGGTTCGAGAGCTGAAACAAAACGGCGGCGGCGGCGCCGCGGACGTTGGCAAGGAGAACGAGAAGCCGCTAACCGACGACGAGCATCTGTGGCTGGAGAGCGAGGGTGTAAAGCGCGCCCTCGCCATAGTTGCGGAATCGTCCCGGGAGTCTTCGCGCAGCCGACTCGAGGAGATTCGTCCTACCCACAATCTGGAGCTCGATTTGGCACTCGATTCCATGCAGCGCATCGAATTGCTGACTGCGCTCGAGCAGCAGCTTGGCGGCGAAGTGCCCGAGGCGCAGCTGGCGGAAATTTATTCGGTGCGCGACCTGGTCGATGCCGTTCTTGCCAGCGCGAGCCGTGGCGAGGGCCAGGCCACGGCCGAAGCACCGGCTTGGTCGACCATCTTGAGCGAGCCAGTGACCGATCCCGAGGTCCTGGCACTGGCACGCCACAATATTTTCGCTGAAGTCTTTTTCTTTCTGCTGGGGAAACTGATTTATCTCTTCGCGCTCGACCGCCTTCACTTAAGAACCAGCGGACTCGAAAATGTGCCCGATAATGGCCCATTCCTGCTCTGTTCGAATCATCAGAGCTATATCGATCCGATGGTAATGGTCGGGGCACTGCCGTGGCGCCTGTTTCGCGATACCTTTGCGCTGGGCACGAGCGACATTTTCGGTGAAGGATTCATGCGGCGACTGGCACGATGGCTTCGCGTGGCGGTCCTCGATCCGGACGCGAACCTGATGTCAGCCATGCGTGCCGGAGCCTATGGCCTCAGCCAGGGACACATCCTCGTTCTGTATCCCGAAGGCGAACGCACCAACGACGGCAACCCGAGAGTATTCCGCAAGGGTGCCGCGATCCTTTCGATTCATACCCAAGCCCCTATTGTCCCAATCGCGATCCAGGGCTTCTACGAATTCTGGCCGCGTCACAAAAAGTTCCCCAAGTTCTCCGATTTGCAACTAGTATTCGGCAAGCCGATTCAACCTCCGCCACTGAATGAGGCGAGCGAGGCCGCGTACGAGCAACTGACTTCCGAGCTGAAAACCCGAGTGGTGGCGATGTGGCAAGAATTGAGGAAACAAGAAGTACGCGGGAAAAGTCCGCGCGAGCCGGGAGAGAACGCAAAAAGTTCGGCGGTCGCGGAACCCGGACCGCTGTGACTTAAGAACGTCACTTAATAAACGTGACTTAAGAACTGGTCGTTCGTGGTTCGCGGGCTTGCCAACGACTAACGACCGAACGACTAATGACCCCTGGTTTTATGCGCCCGCGCTCTTAGCTTGCCCGCCCAAAACGCTGGTGAAAGCGTCGACCACGCCGGCGTGGAACCTCTGGCCGGCCCCGGCCACAATTTCCTCTTCGGCCTGGTGCGGCGAGAGAGCTTTGCCGGCAGCGCCGCTAATCAATTTTTGATAGGCATCGGCCACCGCCAGAATGTGTGCCTCGATCGGAACATTGACCGAACGCGCTCCCTGATCCTGCAAAATTTGCTGCGCGACGATGATCGGAATCACCCGCCGCAGCGCATTCCCGACGGCCTGGGTGCGCGCATCGCTCTTGCCGGGCTTGCGGAAACTGGCAACCACTTCGTCGCGGCTCATGTCCGCCGCTTTGTAGAGAATGTCGTTGCTGATACCGATCTTGCTCAGATCCCGCAGCAACACCGCGGAGCGGAGCAACTCGACGCGCTCCGAGCCCAGGCCCATCGCCTCGGCCATTCTGGTCGACGCCTGCACCACCCGCTGGTTTTCACCGGTGCCGAGCTTCTCATTGGCCATGACATGTTGCAGAACCAGCAGCAGACCGCTGAAACTTTCCCGGATGTCGGCGGTCATGGCCTCCTTGCGCTCGTAGAGCGTGCCCATCACGTAGCCGACCACCGCCAAAACCCCCGCCCAGATGGCAAAGTTGAACAGCCGCTCCCCGGGCAGCGACAATGTCTTGTGTGTGGGCATCAGGTTGTTCAGAAAGTCCAGCAAAACGACCAGGAATACGCAGGCGAAAGCGGTGAGAGTCGCGTGCCGGCGTCCGAAGTAGTAGGCCGAGTACAAAGTGGGCAGAAAATAAAAGCAGAGCGCCATCGGCAGCGACTCGGCGTAGAACTGCACCGTCGCCGCGATCAGGAACAACGATAGCAACAGGATACTTTCCTTGGCGATTTTACTCATCTTCATTATCCCGATCGTCCAGGCTTTGAGGACCGACCTGAAAATCCGCGATTTCTGAAAGTCCCTTGCGCGAACACGGAACTCCCCTGCTGCCATGTTGGACCAATGGCACGCCCGCGCAAAGTTACCGGGGTAATGAGGCTTTTTTCAGTGACTCGGCGGAAATGTCAGGAGCCGGACTGGATCCACGTGAGATTCACGCCTGGCGCAGAAAAAACCGGATCAAGCAAAAACTCGTGGCGGACATGACCGCCGCTGCGGGAATGGTGACCAGCCAGGCCCACACAATTCGCGTCGCAACGCCCCAACGCACTGCCGACAACCGGTTGACAGCTCCCACGCCAACAATGGCCCCGGTAATGGTGTGCGTTGTGCTCACCGGAATTCCGGCCAG
>JBEKWX010000217.1:0-6737 GCA_049512675.1 Terriglobales bacterium
ACGGCGAACAAGTCCGCCGCCAGTTTCCCAACATTCCGCGCCGCGTCTCCGGATACAACCTCAACCACCTGCTCCCCGAAAGCGGCTTTCACGTGGCGCGCGCCCTGGTCGGCTCCGAAGGCACGTGCGTCACGATTCTCGAAGCCACCTGCCGCCTCGTCGAAAGTCCGCCGGCTCGCGTGCTGCTCGTCATCGGATGGCCCGATGTTTACATCTGCGCCGACCACGTCCCACAGATCATGGAGCATCACCCCATCGGCCTCGAAGGCTTTGACGACATCATGGTCAACGCCAGCCGCCATAAACGCGTGAACCTCGATGCCCTCGCGCTGCTTCCCGGAGGCGGTGGCTGGCTGATGGTCGAATTCGGCGCCGACACCGCCGCCGAAGCCGAATCGCAGGCGCACAACTTGATGAAGGCGCTCGAACGCTCCGCTATTCCGCCCAATATGCAGCTCTTCACCGACGCACGCCAGATGCGCCGCATCTGGGATGTCCGCGAGTCCAGCCTGGGCGTAACCGCGCACGTCCCCGGCGAACCGATACGCTGGGAAGGCTTTGAAGATTCCGCCGTAGGGCCCGACAAACTCGGCGCCTATCTCCGCGACCTGCGCAAGCTGATGCAGGACCACCACTACGACGGCTCGTTCTACGGACACTTCGGCCATGCCTGCGTACACACGCGCATGGATTACGATCTCGAATCCACCGAAGGCATCCGCAAGTTCCGCAAGTTCATGGAAGAGGCCGCCGACCTCGTGGTCCGCTACGGCGGCTCCATCTCCGGCGAGCATGGAGATGGGCAATCTCGCGGCGAACTTCTTCCCAAAATGTTTGGCCCTGAACTCATGCAAGCTTTTCGCGAGTTCAAATCGCTCTGGGATCCCGATTGGAAAATGAACCCGGGCAAGCTCATCGAGCCCTATCGTCTCGACGAAAATCTCCGCCTCGGCGCCGGCTATGATCCCTGGCAGCCTGAGACGCATTTCAAATTTCCCGACGACCACGGCAGCCTGGCCGCCGCCACCCTGCGCTGCGTTGGAGTCGCCAAGTGCCGCCACGATTCCGGCGGAGTCATGTGTCCGAGCTACCGCGTCACGCGCGAGGAAGAGCACTCCACCCGCGGCCGCGCCCACCTGCTCTGGGAGATGACCAAACGAGACTTCATCAAAGACGGCTGGCAGAGCGAAGCCGTGAAAGAATCGCTCGACCTCTGCCTCGCCTGCAAAGGCTGCAAGAGCGATTGCCCCGTAGGCGTCGACGTCGCGACCTACAAAGCGGAATTCCTGTCGCACTACTACGAAACCAACCGGCGTCCGCTAAATGCGCGGGCCCTGTCGAAGATCGACCTGTGGATGAGAGCCGCCGCGCACGCACCCGGCCTGGTGAATCTGGCAACCCAACTCCCAGTCCTGCGAGACCTAGCCAAGCTGGCCGCAGGAATCCCATCCCAGCGCCGCATTCCGCCGTTAGCGCCGCAGACATTTAAAGACTGGTGGGAGAAGCAATACTCGCGTGGGGACGGCCGCCCTCGGCCGTCCGGTCGAGCGAAGCTCGACAGCCATTTCGGCTCGCCCACGCGCTCGCGGTCTGCCGATAACCCCGTTCTCCTCTGGGCCGATACGTTCAACAACCACTTCCTCCCCGCGACCGCCAAAGCCGCCGTCGAAGTCCTCGAGGCCGCCGGCTTCGACGTCACCGTCCCGCGCGCCCACCTGTGCTGTGGACGTCCGCTCTACGACGTCGGCATGCTCGACCGCGCCAAGGCCCTGCTCCTCCAGATCATGGACGAACTTCTCCCCGAAATCGAAGCCGCGACGCCCATCGTCGTTCTCGAACCTAGTTGTGCCTCTGTTTTCCGCGACGAACTCACGAACCTTTTCCCCAAAGACGAACGCGCGCAGGCTCTGTCGAAACAAGTCTTCCTGCTCAGTGAATTTCTCGAGCAGCGCGCAAATAATGATGCGTTTCCGCTTCCGAAACTGCCGCGCCGAGCGCTGATCCACGGCCATTGCCACCACAAGGCCATCATGAAGATGACCGCCGAAGAAGCCGTCCTCGGGCGTATGGGCATCAACTTCACCGCTCCCGCCCCCGGATGCTGCGGCATGGCCGGAGCCTTCGGCTTCGAAAAAGACAAATACGAGGTTTCGAAAGCGATAGGCGAACTCGAGCTCCTACCCGCCGTCCGCCAGGCTCCGACCGACTGGCTCATCGTCGCCGACGGTTTTAGTTGCCGCGAGCAGATCGCCCAGGAAACCGACCGTCACGGCTTGCACCTCGCCGAAGTGCTGCAAATGGCCCTGCGCGAAGCCGCCGAGACCCCCGAAGGCTTCCCCATGTTCGACCCCGCGCCGCAACACTATCCCGAAGATGCCTGGGTGCGGCCGCACCGTGCAGCGATCGAAAAAAATATGAAGCGAACCGGCTTGGCGGTCGCGGGCATAGCAGCCGGAGCAGCCCTGCTATTGGCGCTGGCCAGAAAGCGCTAAGCCAGTGTGGTCACGTGTGGTGACGGGGCTCTGCCCCGTCCAGCCGAGCAAAGCTCGGCAATAAAACCAAGGTTCAGCAGCGAGCAATCTGCAATCAATTGATAAACATGGATTTACCAGCCAGACTCCCCATACAGCCTGCTTTCTGGGACAATAGACATAGTCACTAGGCCTTCCTATGGAAACCGCAAATCCACCAGTCGTAGCCCCAGCCTCAACGCCAGCCCCCTCCGCAGTCTCCGTCGTTGCCCAGAACAAAACGCTGCAAGGTTCAGTCCTGGTGCTGATCCAGTTCGACGTGTGCGAAGAGATCAACCTCGACGCCCTGCGCGACATCTTCGGAGCCCGTCGCCAGGAGGCCAGCTTCAAGCACGCTGCTCCCGGATACGTCCGCTTCCAGCGTCCGCCGGTCGTCGAGCAGGTAGAGCCGCTGGTTCTGGAAAGCGGCGAACGCCTCGACGTGCAGATCAAGTACTACGATTACGGAGTCCTGAGCGTCGTTTTCGAGCTGCCCTTCTCCGGAGACTGGGACACCCTGGTCCGCCTGGCCAGCCGCTGGGTGTGGGACACCGATTTCACCAGCTTCGCCCAGAAAATCGTCAAACAAAAAATCGAGCGCGCCCGCCCCGCGCTGGTCAAGCTCTACGACAGCTGGCTGCATGAAGATTATTTCGTCTTCCACGTGCGCGAAATCGCCGGCAATCCGTCCGCCGCCGAGCTGCTCGCGGCTCAGGGAGGACGCATCGCCCAGATCGTCCGCGGCGAAAACGTTCCCCTCTCCGACGGCGAGCAGCAGGAGATCATGCAGTCGAAAATCTCCTACTACCCCAACGACCTGGCCGTGATCAGCTGGAACGGAGCGTTCCTCTACGACAGCGCGCCCGGCGCGGAAACCGTGATCCAGTTGCTCGAATACGCCAACTCGCAGCTCCTCGAATTCCGCCACTACGACGAACTGCTGACCCGCGAACTGCAAAGCGTCTACGATTTCATGGACCACGGCTCGATGGGCATAGCCGCCCGCTGGCGCACCGCCAAACGTGCCAGCCGATTGCATACCGTCCTGCTCGACGTGGACGAACTGACCGAGCGCGCCGACAACGCCATCAAGTTCCTGAGCGACATGTTCTCCGCCCGCCTCTACAAAGTAGCCGCGTCGAAGATCGGAGTCACCGACTACAAAGACCTGGTCAACCAGAAAGTCCATACCGCCGAAGAGCTCTACCGCTTCATGGTCGACCAATTCCACCAGAGCCGCGCGTTTGTGCTGGAGCTGATGGTGGTGATTATCCTGATCATTGACTTGATCTGGCTGTTTAAGGGAAGAACGCCGGTTTAGCTCTCAGGTCTCAGTTGTCAGCTCTCAGTAAAATCAGCCACCCACCAAGAACCCCGAGAATTTAAGTGTGGGGCGGACACTCCTGTCCGCTGCCTTTGACGTAGACCTTGCCTTTGATTTTGATCTTCGTCGAACCAACCAGACCCTCGAACCAACCAGATCGCCGGAGGAGGGTGGAGGGTCGGCTGAGGGTGGCCCATCCCTTGCGGCTTTATCGCAAGGGGTGGGTGTCTGCAGTCATGTGTGAGTGTGGAGCGGACACTCCTGTCCGCTGCCTTTGACTTTGACTTTGATTTTGCCCTTGCCTCTGATTTTGACTTTTTACCAACGAACCAAGTCCGGGACTTGAACCGATGACCTGCCGATTACGAATTCGTTGCGGGGACGGCATCCAGCGTAACCCCTCGTTTTCTCAATAGTGTTCAGTGACGCCAGAGCACGCCAAGTTACGTGATTAGTCTCATTCGGGACACCATTGACAGAGTGGACGCTGGAACTCACTCGACCAGACGAACACATCGACCTCTTGCCGAAGCCGCCCATTTGAGCGTCGCCGCCGATTGTTGGCGTAACATCGCGATTTCACTCATTGACCCGGTAAAAGGCGAATGGAAGGCGCAAAATTGTGCTAACGCTGATTTCGCCAACTATGCCCAAAGCGCCGTAAAATGCTGACATGCAGGCTTGCGGCACTCTTCCCAAGGCGCAAGCGTCAGCCTCAAAAATAGCGTGAACGCACTCTTCCTCCATGGTTGGCTAAGACTCTATTTTGTGATGTGTCCGTGTGGGCGGGAGCTCGCACTCGAAGGGCTCTAACTCAGCCTTGGCGTCCTCTTGATCGACATGGTCTGATGTTCGACCGCAGTTCACGCAAAACCATTCCTGAAGCGCCGGGTTCCAGCGAAGCTCACGATGTTTCATTTTTGCGATCAACCGAACAGTCTACCCGCGCTTCGCCCAGCGCCCGATCTCAGAGCACAGATCTGGGGAAGGCCTGACTGCAAGAATATGTATGAAGCATCGGTCGGTCGTTGCGGCAGCGCAAGGAAGAAAGAAGTAGTTGCGACGAAAGCTGGAGGCCGATACACCACTCCTGCTAGTCAATCATGAGCGCGTCAGGTGCACTGGAGAATGACACGACCGCGTCCGCAGGAGACCGTTCCCGCGCGCACCCAATTACCTAGCGCGCGGCTGGAGGTAAACATCGCTGATGTCCGCTGACGCTGAAAGTTGATCGTTGGTCGCACGTAATATCGCGATAGCACCCATCGACCCTGGGACCGGCGTTTTGAGGGCAAACGCCTGATAGCGACACGTACAGTCGCACAGCCCAAAATATACGTGCCGAATGACGGTCATTGCTCACGGGCAACGACATTGACCCAATAAAGAGCTAGTCTTCCACCCGGTGCGACTCAAGGAACGGGCGGTAGCCGTTGGTTTGAGAACAGCCTCCCCCTACCCGCAAACAGCACTCTTGAGTCGCACTCTCGTCTAAATCGCAGGAGCCGTGGACGGGGGAGATCGCTGGGGGGGGATTGATAACGCCAAGGCTCATGAAAACGGCATCGGCCGTCGCTCTGCCACCAGGTTTTCGATCGACATTTTTCGAGGGGCTCACGGCACCTGAAATCAAGGTTGTTCTTGCGGCTGCGAGGCAGGAAACGATTTCCCCTCATCAGCTCCTGCAGCACGAAGGTGACCGGGCCACCCGTTTGTGGTTGCTGGTGACGGGACGCGCTGCGGCCTACAGGCTTGCAGACGAGGGCGGCAAACTGTTTCTCCGCTGGGTAGCGCCGGGCGACGCATCTGGCCTGGCAACGATCCTTAGGGAACCTGCACGGTATATAGTCACGGTAGAAGCAGTGCAAGAGGGCTCCCTCCTGGCGTGGGATCTGCCGTCATGCCGAGCTCTCGTTTTGCGATGCCCCAGCCTAAGTAAAGCTGTGATTTCGGTCGTAGCTAACTATTTGGATGGTCTCATAGATGCGCTGGGCGCGCGTTCTTTCCAAACTGCGGAACAACGGATTGCCCGAATGTTGGTCGTGAGTGCTCGCCAGCTAGGTCGCACCGGGCGTGAGGGCATCGAACTTGATCTCACGAATGAGCAGTTGGCCATGACGGCGCAAGTGGGCTTGTTTACTGCCACCCGTAAGTTAAGCAAATGGCAAGATCTGGGTATCCTCAAAAAGTACCGCGGCAAGATCGTGCTGCCATCTCTGTCTCTTTTCGAAAGCATCGCTAAGGATCGCTAGGGATACTTGGCGATAAATCGCGATTTCACTCATTGACTCCAAAAGATAGGGGGGAGGGGGGTCCCCCCCACTTGGCAATCTTTGCCAACCATAACTGCGATATCGCTCCGCAGAATGAAAAGACGAAAAAAAGGGACTGACGCCATGCCTACTCGAAATGCCAACTTGACCAACAAACTCGACGGCTTCATAGCCTACCAGGTGAAGAGTGGACGTTATGAAAACGCCAGCGAGGTCGTGCGAGACGGCCTGCGGATTTTGGAGCGCGCCGAGCGGCAGCACCTAGCGACGATTCGGGCGGCAATGAACCAAGCCAAAGTCCGCGGCATCGCCGAAGGATTGCAGAAGTGAGGATCCAGCAGTCCGGCGGCCCACTTCTCGAAAAGCGCGAGAAGTGGGGCACCCCGATTTAGTTGGTTAGACAAAAGTCAAAACCAAAGCAAAGGCAGCGGACAGGAGTGTCCGCTCCACACGGGCAGACGCAAAAATGCCCGGGATTCTTGCGAATCTCGGGCACCTTAGTTTACTCAGAGATCGTTGTCGCTACCTAGACAGCGGTAACGTTCTCCGCTTGCCAGCCCTTAGGGCCTTTGGTCACGTCGAACTGCACGGTTTGGCCTTCTTGCAGGCTCTTGAAGCCGCCTGCTTGAA
>JBEKWX010000218.1:0-6671 GCA_049512675.1 Terriglobales bacterium
CCTCCGGTTTGCCGCATCATGGACTACGGGAAATTTCTGTACCAGAACGAAAAGCGCGAGCGCGAAGCCAAGAAAAAGCAGAAGACCATTACGGTCAAAGAAGTAAAGTTTCGTATCAATGTGGACGATCACGATTACGAAACGAAAAAGAATCATGTGTTGCGCTTCCTCGACGAAGGAGACAAGGTAAAAGCAACCATCTTCTTTCGGGGACGCGAAATGACGCGGCAAAACCTGGGCCGGCAGATTCTGGAGCGTCTGATCAAGGACGTCGACCAGAAAGGTCTGGTGGAGTTCCGCCCACGGCAGGAAGGCAATACGCTGCACCTGATTCTGGCGCCTAGTAAGAAGGAAGGTGGAGCGAAAGAAAAGCCGCCGGCTCGTCCCAAGCCCGCGCCTCCGGCACCGCCCGCATCGCAAGGTGGCGCGCAGACAGCGTAGAAAAGCAGCTGTCAGCTCTCAGCTATTAGCTCTCAGGAAAATCTCTTGGTGCGATCGCTGCGAGCTGATGAGATACTGCGCTTAGGACGCTGAGAGTTCTAACTGAGAGCTGAGAGCTATTTATGCCTAAACTAAAAACGCACAAAGGCGCCGCCAAGCGCTTCAAGAAAACCGGGACGGGAAAGATAAAACGGCACAAAGCATTTCTCCGCCACATCCTGACCTCGAAGGCCAAGAAGCGGAAGAAGAAGCTGGGAGATTCCGTGCTGGTGAGTGACGCGGATTTTAAGAAAGTAAGGCGCATGATCCCGTACTAATCAACCATGGAGAGACGGGCGCCCTCGCCCGTCCTTAACCGAGTATGCAAGACCAAGGCTGCGGAGCGAAACGCCCCGCAACGGCGCGTGAAGAGGTCGGGCTTCAGAAATCCCATTGGGTAGAAGCCTCCTTACCTCCAACCGCCAAATGTACTAAAAAAGGAGAACAGCAATGCCTCGTGTAAAACGCGGAACGAAACGCCGCGCCAAGCGCAAAAAGATTCTTGAACGCGCCAGTGGATATTTCCTAACTAAATCCAAACTCTACCGCTCGGCGAAAGAAGCGGTCGATCGCGCGCTGAAGTTTGCCTACTCCGGCCGCAAGCAGAAAAAGCGCCAGTACCGCTCGATCTGGATCGTGCGCATCGGCGCCGCCGCCCGCTTGAACGGACTGAACTATAACCAGTTTATCAGCGGACTGAAGAAAGCCGGCGTGGAGCTGGACCGCAAAATCCTGGCGGATTTAGCGGTGAACGATCCGGCGGGATTTGGCAGTCTGGCGGAGCAGGCGAAGAAGGCGAACGCAGCGGCAGCGTAGCTGTCAGCTATCAGTCATCGGTTTTCAGTTTCAGATTAATCGTGTCATCCTGAGCGAAGCGAAGGACCCCTACTTTCGCCACACATTTTTCCGAACGAGTAGGGGTCCCTCGCTTCGCTCGGGATGACAATTTCCTTAAGAGCTTCTTGAGAGGCATGCCTTACACCGTCCCAAAACTGACCGAATTCTCGACCGCGGCGCTCGATGACGCGTTGCGCGAACTTCTGTCTGCACTCGACCAGGAGTCGGCGGCGGTCGGTTCTGAGATCGACTGGAAAGCATTTCGCGATCGCTGGATGGCGCGCAAGAACGGCATCCTCACCCAACTCAACGATCTGTGGCTGAAGGCTGCGCCGGGGCCGAATAAGCGCGACGTCGGTCAGCGCGTCAACGAACTCAAGCCCAGAGTCGAGCAAGTGGTGGATGCGGCGCTCGCTCGCATTCAGAGCGGGGTTTCATCGGGCAAACTCGCCGCCGAGCGCCTCGACATAAGTCTCCCGGGCATCCGCCGCCCCATCGGCGCGGAGCATCCCGTCATCAAGACGATGAACGAGATGATTGGCGTCTTCCGCAATCTGGGCTACTCGGTCGAGGAAGGTCCGGAGATTGAAACCGACTTTTACAACTTCGAGGCGCTGAACTTTCCTCCGAATCATCCCGCGCGCGACACGCAGGACACGCTGTTCATCGCCGGGCAGGAATCGAAGCCGCTGCGCGACCGCCTGCTGCTGCGCACCCACACTTCTCCGGTGCAGATTCGCACCATGCAGAAGATGAAGCCGCCGGTGCGCGTCGTGTGTCCGGGAAAAGTTCATCGCAACGACGCGCTCGACGCGACGCACTCGCCTATCTTTCATCAGATCGAAGGACTGGCGGTCGATACCAACATTACGTTTTGCGATCTTAAGGGCACGCTCGACCACGCCATGAAAGCGATGTTTGGATCGAGCGTGAAGACCCGCTTCTATCCATCATTTTTCCCGTTTACCGAGCCGAGCGCCGACGTGCAGATCAGTTGCATCTTCTGCGACGGCAAGGGCACCCGCGACGGCGCTCCCTGCCGCAACTGCAAAGCCAGCGGATGGATTGAACTCCTGGGCTGCGGCATGGTCGATCCGAATGTGTACGGTTTCGTGGATTACGACGCGACGAAAGTTTCGGGATTCGCTTTCGGCATGGGCGTGGAACGCATTGCGATTCTTAAATACGGCGTGGATGATATTCAGCTGTTCTTTCAGGGCGATGTGCGGTTTCTGGAGCAGTTTGGGTAACCGCTGGTCGCTGTTCGTCGTTGGCCGTTCGCTAGTTTACGTGGCGAACGGCGAATAGCGAACAGCGAACGACGAACATGAAAATCTCTCCCCATTGGTTGCGCGACTTCGTTGACATCCCGATCGACTATACCCGGCTTGCGGACGAACTCACTCTAGCGGGTGTTGCCGTTGAAGGTATTTCCGGCGAGGGCGACAGCACCGTTTTCGAGATGGATATCACGACCAACCGCCCCGACGCCATGAATCACTATGGCGTGGCCCGCGAGGCCTCGGCGCTCTACGATCTGCCGCTTAAGCCGATTGAGCCCAAGTTACTGCCGGCGCAAGGCAAGTCCGACGTCACCATCGACATTCAGGAGCCGGAGTTGTGTGCGCGCTTCACGGGCCGCGAGATTCGCAACGCGACCATCCAGCCGTCGCCCGCAAACGTTGCCGGACGCCTTCAGTTGATCGATCAGCGCCCCATCAGCAACGCGGTCGACGCCACCAACTACGTTCTGTGGGAGAGTGGCAAGCCCACGCACGTCTTCGATCTCGATCTGCTCGAAGGCCGCCGCCTGATCATTCGCAAAGCCCAGGCTGGAGAAACGCTGAAGACTTTGGACGGCGTGGAGCGCAGGCTTTCGACCGACGACCTCGTGGTTGCCGACGCGAAAAAGCCCGTCGCGCTAGCCGGCGTGATGGGCGGCTTGGACACGATGATTACCGAGCGCACGAAAAACGTCCTGATCGAATCCGCGTGGTTCGATCCAGCCGCCGTGCGCCGTATGTCGAAGCGCCACGCCCTGCACACCGACGCCTCGCACCGGTTTGAGCGCGGCGCGGATTTCGAATCCACCGTTGTTTCGGCCAATCGGGTTGCTGAACTGATTCTCAATTCCGGCGGCGGCACGCTCATCGGCGGCGTGATCGACGTGATTGCGCGCCCGCTTGACCTAGCTCCGGTGGAACTCGACCTGAGGGAAGTGCGGCGAATTCTCGGCGAAGAACTCAGCACGCTGGAGATCAACCGCATCCTTACTCGTCTCGGTTTTACGATGCTTCCGGGCGGCGAAGGTACGTACCTGGTCCACATTCCGAGTTGGCGCCTCGACATCGAGCGCGAGATCGACATCATCGAAGAACTGGCTCGCCTGCACGGTTACGACAAGTTCGCAAATACGCTTCCCGCCTACAGCGGCGAAGTTCGAGACCTGCCCGATGCGCACAAAGACGAGCGGTTGCGCTCATCGCTCCTGGCGCTCGGTTACAACGAAGCGATTTCGCTGACTTTCATTTCGAAAGAAGATGCCCGCCGCTTTTCAACCGCCGCCGAGCTCGACCTCGCGAACCCGCTGAGCGATGAGGCTTCGGTGATGCGCACGTCGATGGTTCCGAGCCTGCTCAACATGCTGGCGTACAACCTGAATCGCGGCACGGACAACGTGCGCCTGTTCGAATCTGGAAATGTATTTGAGGCGTCGGGGACAGACGCAATGCCGCGCGAGATGAAGCGCATTTCGATCGGCGCTACCGGCAGCGTGGATGCCGACGTGGTGCTCGGGCTGGCTCCGGGGGCGGCGGCGCGCCCGTTCTCGTTCTTCGACCTGAAGGGCGACATCGAAACCCTGCTCGCTCCCTTCAGCCATTGGACGCTGTACTACGATTCGCAGACGACCGATTACTATCATCCCGGGCGCTCCGCTCGCGCCGTGCTGGATGGCGTGACTGTCGCCCAGTTTGGCCAGATTCATCCCGATGTGGCTGCGGCGCGCAAACTGCGGCAAGATGTTTTTGTCGCCGAAATCTATCTCGACCGGCTCTACCAGCACGATTTGCGGGAGGTGCGTTATGAAGCGCTGCCGCGCTTCCCTGCTGTCGAGCGCGACTTCTCCTTTATGTTTGATGACGGCGTGGAGTTCGAAAAAATTCACCAGAGCGTTGCCGGATTAGGCATCGCCGAGCTGCGCAGTTTCGTCCCGGTAGAAATTTTCCGCGGAGAAAAAGTTGGCGCGGGCAAGTACTCGATTCTGCTGCGGGCGAAGCTCCAGTCGAGCGAGCGCACCCTGCGCGACGACGAGGTAGCGCAGTGGTCGGGACAGATTGCGCAGGCGCTGGAAGGGTTGGGCGGCGTGCAGAGGGCGTAGGGGCTCTCTGCTCTCTAGTTCCCGTTCGAGTTGGCTAGTGCAAACGCGAATCAGCGGTTGGCCAAGGTCCGGATCGTGCCCAATCCCAGCAAGCGTTCGTCGGCCGTGACCAGCGTTAGGTCTAACACCTCGGCAGTGGCGGCTAGGATGCGGTCGGCGGGATCCTGATGCATCTGTAATTGCCGCGCTACCAGAGCGATCTCATGGGTGAGCGGGGCTTCGCGGGTTCCGGCGGTGGCTCGCGCCAGCCACTCCGAAAGGTCTCCGTCAATCTCGAATCTGCCTTTGTAGTACAACGTTAATGCCTCATAGGTGCTCATAGGCGAGAGCCAGAGTTCGTTAGCCTGATCCTTGAGTTGAGCCAAAACTCTTCTCCCAATCCGCCTGGGTTCGCTCAAACTCCACAACCAGATATGCGTATCGAGCAGCATTCTCAATCGCGCAAGACCTCCCACTCATCCTCATCGGTTGCCGGAGAGACGATGTCCCCCGTGATCCTCATCGTGTCTTTCATCGATCCGATCCAAGCCTTACGATCTTCTACCGCCGTTGGGGGCACGACTTCGGCGATTGGCTTGCCAAACCGCGTGATTCGAATCGGCTTTTTCGTGGCGCGAACCTGTTCCAGCACGGCAAGGCACTTGGCTTTGAACTCCGAGATGGCAATCTCTTGCATGGCTTGTCCTCTGGTCATTTTATCATACTATGGTCAATCTACTGGACCATTCCTAAAATGTGATTGCTGGGCTTCGCCCTGCTGAACGACCGAGGGCGGCCGTCCCTACGCGAGCATCTCTTGTGCTAGCCTTACTTTCCATGACCCAGGTTCCGGCGCATCCCAAACATTTCCTCTCCGACAAGGTCGAGCATTTTACCGAGTCCGTGATCCGCGATATGACCCGGCAGGCGATGCAATATGACGCCGTCAATCTGGCGCAGGGGTTTCCCGATTTCTCCGCGCCCGCCGAAATCAAGCGCGCTGCGCAGGAAGCGATCGCCGCCGATGTGAATCAGTACGCCATCACCTGGGGCGCGAAAAGCCTGCGGGCTGCCATTGCGCGGCAAATGAAGGAGTGGCAGGGGATCGAGGTCGATCCGGAAAAAGAAATTGTGGTGTGCTGCGGCTCGACCGAGGCGATGATCGCAACCCTGCTGGCGGTGTGCAATAAGGGCGACGAGGTCGTGGTCTTCGAGCCTTTCTACGAGAACTATGGGCCAGACTCGATTCTTAGCGGAGCCAAACCGCGCTTCGTCAGTTTGCGTCCTCCGCAGGCGGCGGGAGAAGAGTGGACGTTCGACGAACAGGAATTGCGCGAGGCTTTTCAGCACAAGACCGCGCAACATCACACCAAGGCGATAATCCTTAACACGCCAAACAACCCGACCGGCAAGGTTTTCAGCCGGAAAGAACTGGAACTGATTCGCGACTTGTGTGTCGAATACAACGTGCTCGCCATCACCGATGAAATCTACGAGCACATTCTCTACGATGGATCGGAGCACATTTCGATTGTCCGGCTCGAGGGCATGCGCGAACGCACGATTACGATCAACGGGCTCTCAAAAAGCTACAGCGTCACGGGATGGCGCGTCGGCTGGGCGGTTGCGCCTCCAGCGATCACGAACGCGATTCGCAAGGTGCATGACTTTTTGACCGTGGGCGCGCCCGCTCCTTTGCAAGAAGCTGGAGCGGTGGCGTTAAGCCTGCCGGCCAGTTACTATCGCGAACTGGCCGACCGGTACCGCACGCGGCGCGATCATCTGATCCCGGCCCTGGAGAAATCCGGTTTTCGCTGTTACCCTCCGCGGGGCGCGTATTATGTGATGACCGACATCAGCGCCTTCGGGTTCGGGAACGACGTGCAGTTCGCGGCTCACCTGGTGAAGGACATCGGCATCGCGTGCGTGCCTGGGTCGAGTTTCTACAAACATCCGAAAGACGGATCCCAACAGGTACGTTTCGCCTTCTGCAAAA
>JBEKWX010000219.1:0-6651 GCA_049512675.1 Terriglobales bacterium
GAAGACGCTAAAAGTATCCTCGCGTTCACGCAGGAAAAACGGGGACCCACGGCCCACAATCACCGCGTTGCCTTCTGCGGCAATCGCGCTCATGATCTCTCCCACCATGGCCATCATGCGATCCGTATCAAACGCCTGAGAAGCGTCCAGCGGCATGCTGCGTTCGTAACTACCACGCCAGAAGGCTTTCGCGAAACGGTAGAGGCGGCTATCGACCCGCTCATCGCACAAAGCCACGGCCGATTCCGGCACCTGCGCGCGCTGGGCAATCTCGCTGGTCAGTTGCTGGTCCCAGAGCTTCCAGCCCAGCCGGCGGGCCAGTTCGGCGGCAATGCCTCCGCCCCCGCAGCCAAATTCGCGCTCCAGAGTAACGATGCGAAACATCGCAAACCTCCTTCACTCATACGCCCGGCTCTCCACTAGTGAGCCATGATCGCTCCCGGCTTCGACTTCTTGATCAGGAACACACACGGGATTAAACAGAAAATCACGACCCCGAGCACCCAAAAATTGTCAATGTAGGCCAACATAGTCGCATGCCGGATCACATTCGCCTGCATCATCGCATAGGCATGCTGCTGCGCGGTTCCAGGTCCAAAGCCAGGCCCGGCGCCGGCGCCCGAAAAAGTCTTCGTCATCCCGTGCAGCACGGATCGAAACTGGGGATTGGCGGCGTTGAGCTTCTCCACCAGCCGCACCTGGTGAAACTGTGCGCGCCTAGCCAGCATGGTGGTGACAAATGAAATCCCGATGCTGCCGCCAATATTTCTGGCGAGGTTCATCAAACCGGACGCGGCATTGTTCTTGTCGCGGGGCAGAAACGCATACGCGGCGGTGTTAATGGGCACGAACAGGAAAGAGAGTCCCACCGCCTGGAAGACGCGCGCCATGGTCACGGTGCGGAAATCGATGTCCAGGTCGAAGGTCGTCATATGAAACAGCGACAACGAGAGCACGGTCAACCCAAACAGCAGCAGCCAGCGCGGGCTATGCCGCGAAAGCAGAAATCCAACCAGCGGCAACATCATTATGATCGTGAAACCGCCCGGCATTAGAGCCAGCCCGGACCGTTCGGCAGTGTAGCCCAGCACCGTCTGCATGAACAGCGGCAACATCAGCGTGGTGCCGAGCAGGGCAAATCCGAGCATGAACATCAGAAAGTTTGCGGTGGCGAAGGAGCGCACGCGAAATAAATGCAGGTCGATGATGGGGTCTTTGGTGTGCCACTCCCAGAAAATAACGAAGATCAGCGACACGGCTGAGACCACGCTTAGCCATACGATGAAGTGCGATTCGAACCAGTCTTCGCGTTGTCCTTTGTCGAGGATCACCTGCAGCGTTCCCAGGCCGAGCGCGACAAAACCGAGTCCGATGTAGTCGATGCGGGTTTCACTCAGCTGGCGGCGCTTGAAGTACGGGGGATCCTGGATGAGCCGTGACGTCAGCAAAAGCGAAATAATGCCGACCGGGATATTGATGAAAAAAATCCAGCGCCAGGTGAAGTTGTCGGTGATATAACCGCCGAGCGTAGGACCGATGGCCGGAGCCATCACCACCGCGATACCATAAACAGCGAACGCCATGCCGCGCTTGGCGGGAGGAAAGGTGTCGGCGAGAATGGCCTGCTCGCTCGGCTGCAAACCTCCGCCGCCCACCCCCTGAAAAATGCGGAAGACGATCAGCGTGGCGAGATTGGGCGCGAGTCCGCACAAGAAAGAACTGACCGTGAAGAGCGCGACGCAGCTCATGTAAAAACGCTTGCGGCCCATGATCGAAGACAGCCAGCCGCTCAGCGGCAGCACGATGGCGTTGGAGACTAAATAAGACGTAAGCACCCACGTGCTCTCGTCCTGACCCGCGGAAAGACTGCCGGCGATATGCGGCAGCGCCACGTTGGCGATGCTGGTATCCAGCACCTCCATGAACGTGGCCAGCGTCACCGTGAGAGCAATGATCCACGGATTGACCGCCGGACGCCACGCCGCGGCGTCATTCATGGTAATCGCAGCCGCGCCCATTATTTGATCCAGACCTTCGGCACCACCGACATCCCCGGGCGTAATTCATGGCTCTTGATCACGCCCGGCTCGAACACGATCTTCACCGGTATGCGCTGCACAACTTTGACGTAGTTGCCGGTGGCGTTTTCGGGAGGCAGCAGGCTGAAGCGCGCACCGCTGGCGCCGGCGATGGAATCGACATGCCCCTTGTAGGTCTTGCCGCTCGCATCCACCGCAATGTCGGCCGGCAAACCGGGCTTCATTTTCTTAAGCTGCGTCTCCTTGAAGTTCGCCGTGACCCAGAGGTCACCTTCACCGAGCGGGATGACCTTCATCATCTCCTGGCCGGGTTGTACGTTTTGCCCGACCTCCACAGTGCGGTTGCTGACGACTCCACTGACCGGCGCCATGATTTTCGTGTACGAGAGGTTCAGTTCGGCCTGCTCTAACGCAACCTTCTTCTGCTGAGCAAAGGCCTGCGCCGACTGGGCGCGGGCGCTCATGACTCGCATCGTGTGCGACCTGTTGCCGGCGTTGCGAAGATCGGCGTCGGCCTGCTCCAGTTTGCTCTGCGCCTGTTTGATCTGTGCCGCGTAAGCGTCAGCATTGGAGCGCGCCGCTTGCAGGCTTGCGGCTGCGCCTTGAGCGCTGCTGACGGCCAGATCGTACTGCTGTTGCGAGATTTCCTCCTTGTCGATCAGCTGCTTGTAGCGGACAAGATCGTTCTGCGCTTTGGTGTTATTGGCGTCCGCTTCCGCAACCTGCGACTTGGCTGCTTCAAACTGCTCGCGGGCAGCCGAGATTCCAGCCTGCGCGCCGGAGACACCGCCCTGAGCGCCGCTGACCTGGCTTGAGGTGCTCACATCGGTGATCGGGACATTGATGCCGGCAGCGGAAGCCTGCGCCTGCGCGTCGGCGTATTGAGCGCGCGCCTCCCCCACCGCGCCTTCGAGGTCGGCAGGGTCGATTTCCACCAGCACCGTTCCCTTTTCCACGTACTGGTTGTCTTCGACATTGAGTTTCAGCACATAGCCGCTGATGCGCGCGCTCACCGAGTTCACGTGCCCGTCAATCTGCGCGTCGTCGGTGGATTCGTAGCTTGCGAGGTAACGCCACAGAAAGAAAACGCCGATCACAATCACGAGGCCGGCGAGAATGAACCCCCACTTCGTGCGCGGATGGCTCAAAATCTCTCTTCGTCGCTGGTATCGGGCTTCGCTGTCCGGCGAGGGCTGGGACTGCGTGGTGCTTGCTTCCGGTTGCGGTTTGGGCTCGGCTACAACGCTGCTGCTGTCTTCCATTGGCTACTTCCCTTTCAAGTATTCGCGAACGCCCTCTTCGGCGCGTCCGAGGGCGCGGGCAAAGGAAACCTTGGCCAGGTTGTGAAGGTAGAGGCTCGAGATAAGACTCTCGTGCGCAGACGCCACCGCTTCCTGCGCCTGCACCACTTCGAGGTTGTCGGTAATTCCGGCGGAGAA
Organism: Terriglobales bacterium; assembly: GCA_049512675.1. Lineage (GTDB taxonomy): Bacteria > Acidobacteriota > Terriglobia > Terriglobales > Acidobacteriaceae > Acidiflorens. The sequence goes on from JBEKWX010000219.1 coordinate 3,479, forward strand.
ACGGTCCCGCGATTGGGTGAGCGCCTGCTCGGCAAGATTCACCGAACTTTGGGCGACTTCCACCTGATCGCTGGACGACTTGAGGTCGAGCAGCGCGTTGCGGATATCCTGATCAATCTGCCCGCGCACGTCCGCCATCTGCGCCTGCGCCTGCCGCAGGCTGGCTTCGGCCTTCAGAACATCTCCATGGACCTTGCCGCCCTGAAAAATAGGAATGTTCAGCGTACCGACGACCGCATACGTAGGCAGCACATCGCCGGGAACCGCGCCGATTTCGCCGTAATTCGCCGCCAGATCAATGGTCGGAAAATACCCCGCGGTGGCCGCGCTCCGCTCCAGTTGCGCGGCGACCAGACGATCCCGCGCCGCTTTGTAATCGGAGCGCAGAGAATACGCTCGCTGCAAGCTGGTTTCAAGATCGGGGATGGGAAAAGCCTGGTAAGGAGCTTTGTCGGCCAATTCGAATTCCTGACCGGGCGCGAGTCCAATCACACGGGCCAGCGAAATTTTCTGCTTGGCGAAATCGTTCGTGGCTGCGATCAGTTGCTGTTGGCGCGTCTGGTATTCGACCTGCGCCCGGAGCGTGTCGATGGCCGGAGCGACGCCGGCCTGCTGTTGCGCGACCGCTTTGTCGTAGAGCGCCTTCGCGGTCTCCACCTGGGCTTGCGCGGTTTCCACGCGAGCTGCTCCGGCAATCGCCTCCAGGTAGGCGTTGCCGGTCGCGAGCACCACCAGGTCGCGTGCGTCCTTCAGATTGAACCGGGCCACGCTTTCGCCGATCACGGAAGAACGGTATTTCTGGATTGCCTTCCAGTCGAACACGCGCTCGGTCGCCGACGCGCGCACATCAAAATAAGAGAAAGGCCCGATGACGCGAGGAAGAGTAAGACCAGGAAACAGCCGGCCGCGAAGTCCCTCCGCTTCCAGGCTCGTTTTCTCCGCGGCTTCCTGCACATCCCCGCTGACGTTCGGAAGCAGGTCGCTGAGCTTCTGCCATTTCTCGCCCCGCGCCTCGATGGTGTTGTATTCCGATAAAAGACCAGCCAGGTTCTGGCGCAAAGCCCGCTCAATCGCCTCGCTGAAGGTCAGCGGCAGGACGCCGGGAGTCGGCTTGGCCTCCGGCACACTGCCAAACACTGGATTCTGTGCCGAAGTTTGAATCTGCATGGCACCGCCCGTCGAACTCGCGGTCACACCTGAAGTCGAACTTTGGGCAAAAAGCGCCGGGCGGAAAACGACGATTGACGCGATCAGAAAGACGTCCAGCAAAAGGAATGCACGATAACACCGCAATTGGCGGGTGGGACGGTGTGCGGAAGCCATGGAACCTGGGTTATCTCCTTACCGAAACGAAAATGATAGTCTTTTCGACTCTTTCTTGGTGGAGATCCGATACAAATTGTTGGAACACCTCGCGATGGAGTGATGGAGCGATGGAGCTCAGATCCACAACGTTTTGCCGGCGCCCTCGCACTGGCGACAGTGACCTTGGTCATCTTGTGGGAACGCGACCCAAAGTTCAGTCTATGAGAGTCAAGCACTTCCTGCGACGGAAAGCTGCGTGGAAGTCCTGCGTATGAGCGAAAACAAGAAACTGTCACCCAAAGGATCGGACTGGACGCGCCTGCTCACCGATCCCGACCTGGTCAGCCATCTCGGGAAACTGCTTCAGACCTACCGCGAGGTACGTCCGGAACAGCGTGAAGCGGCGCTGCTGCGGTCGATGCGCGAGATCAAAGATGCGGCCGTCAAAGCCCGCGAGGAACGGAAGAATGTAGCCGTTGCTGCGGCGCCGGCGCCACCCGTCGCGCTTCCCCATCCCGAACCAGTCGATGAAGCGCCCCCGTTCGAACCGGAGTTATTCAAGTCGCAGTTGGAATCGGATCGCCGCCATTTTCAGCGGATCAAGTGCTATGTCGCGGTGGAAATTCGCGTTGAGGGCATAGACGAGCCGGTCTGGGGCAATCTGGCGAATGTGAGCCGCGGAGGCTGCCTGGTCGAGACCGCCAGCGTCGTGCCCGCGGGCAAGGCGCTGGAGATCGGGCTGTGGGTGGCAAGCGGCAAGATCTGGGTGAAAGGCGTCATCATCAGCGGCGTCGCGACGCGCACCGCGTTTGGCGTGCGGGTGAAATTCTCCGAGGCGGAACTGTCGGAAAAGGAACACCTGCGGGAATTTCTTAGGTTCGTCGAAGGCACTGCCCGCAAGGCGCACAGCGGAAAAGACTACGTGGCGCAACTAAAGCGCTAGGCCGCTCCTGGCCGGGCCCATGCACTCACTGCTCGATCAGCACATCCCCGCCCTCAATCTTCACCGGATACACGGCCACCTTCGCGCCCGGCGGACCGGCCTCTCCCGTCTTCGGATCCCACTCCCAGCCATGCCACGGGCAAACCACCTTCCCTCCTGAGATCACGCCCTGGCCGAGCGGCCCTCCTCGATGCAGGCAGATGTTATCCATGGCGCTGATTTCGCCGTTCACGTTGGCGACGCAGATGGTCTTGTCTCCGCAGGGGAATTCTGCGGCTTCGTTGTTGCCGGGGAGTTCGGGTTGAGAAGCGATCTTGACGAAATTACCCATGAGTCTTGTGTGCTGCCGGCGAAACCCTGCCGAGCTTTGCTCGGCTTGGACGGGGCAGAGCCCCGTCCCCACACGAACCTGCTATTTCGGCTGCATCGTCTGCGCCACCATCACCTGGCGCTTGAAATCCTCCATCATCCGCTCTTCGAGCCGTACTTCGGTGGGGCGCTTGGCGAGCGTCATGGTGTCGATCTTGTCCTGCAGCCTGAGCAGCGCGTAAAACAGATTCTCCGGACGCGGTGGGCATCCGATCACGTAGACATCCACCGGTACAATGCGATCCACGCCCTGCAGCACGGCATAGGTATTGAACGGCCCGCCCACCGACGAGCATGCGCCCATCGAAATCACCCACTTCGGCTCGGGCATCTGTTCGTAAATTCTCTTCACCACCGGCGCCATCTTCAGCGTGACCGTGCCGGAGACGATCATCAGATCCGCCTGCCGCGGGCTGGGCCGAAACACCTCCGCGCCAAAACGCGCGATATCGAAGCGCGCGGTTGAAGCCGCGATCATCTCGATGGCGCAGCACGCCAGCCCAAACGTCATCGGCCAGAGCGCCGACTTGCGCGCCCAGTTGAAGACGTAGTCCAC